>DAIUKN010000223.1:0-5273 GCA_036848195.1 Bacteroidota bacterium | reverse complement strand
CGATCCTCATGCGGCGGATGCTCCGGGCCAGGTTGTTCTCCTCGCCAATGGCGATTTGACTCACGTGCAGAATCCCTCGTGCGCCATTCTCGAAGCGAAGGAGACAGTTGCCATCGTCGTCGAGCCGGCGCCCTTGAACGAACGTCGTGATATCTGCACAGATCTCGCTGATCCTGAGCCCTGTGATGTACTCTGAGAGGTTTTCGCAATGCGTGCCGATGTCTCCGATGGCGCCTGCAATGCCACTTTGCCTGGGATCAGTCCGCCAGACCGCCTGGATGCTCCCGGTTTTCTCGAGGGGCGTGGCAAGCCAGCCTTGGGGGTACTGAACCACGATCTTCCGGATTTCCCCCAGGTCCCCATCCCGGACAATGTCGCGCGCAAGCTTCACCATCGGATACCCGGTATAGTTGTGCATCAAGCCGAACACCTTCCCCGAAGCTTTGACGATCTTCAGAAGCTCGCGCGCTTCCCTGGCGGAAAACGTCATCGGTTTCTCGCACATGACGTGGAAGCCAGCAGTGAGAAGCTTCTTGGCGATTGGGAAATGGGAGTTGTTTGGAGTAACGATGGAGACAAAGTCCACTCTCTCCCCCTCTGGCAGTCGCCGTTCTTTCTCGGCAAGCTCTTCATAGGTGGGGTAGATCCGACCTGCCTGGAGGAGAAGCTGGTGTCCTGTTTCCAGGTTTCTTGCGGGTTTGCGGCTGAAATTGCCAGCGACAATTTCGATCCCCCCATCCATCCGGGCGGCTTTCCGGTGCACTTCTCCGATGAATGCGCCGGGACCCCCGCCGACCATTCCCATTTTCAGCGTTCGATGGAAAGGCATATGATCTCCGGGATATTGTGCGTCAAATTCGGGTGAGGCAAGGGGTTTTCTAACCCTCTCAACTTGCGGAAGGTAAAGGCCACACACCGGGCCGTGGAGAGAGCCTGACCAGTGAGGGCCGATCTGGAGTGCTAGAAAGCAATATAGGACTCACGAGCGGAATATTCAAGGCGGATCTACGCTCGGCGTCTGGAAGTTCAGCACCCGCTCGCGGGAGGCCCTTTAGGCAAGTAGAAACGATCAGGCCGAGGATAAAGGAAGGACCAATGAAGGCCCGATACGCACGGGGCCTAGGATATCGATAGCGCTCACCGAATCAGTACCATTTTCCCCGTCTGGAGCGATCCCTCTGCCCTCAGCATCGATATGTAGACACCCGACGCGACGGAGCGGCCCTCGTCAGATCTTCCATCCCAGCGGACCAGGTAGAAACCCGGGGGGAGTGGCCCGTTGACGAGCGAGCGGACGCGACGTCCCTGCAGATCGAACACCGCGATTTCGACCCTGCCACCATTGTTCTCCCGGGGAACAATCACCGGAAGAACGGTCGTGGAGTTGAATGGGTTGGGATAGTTCTGGGCCATGACAAATGCCTGCGGTAGAACGGTTCCTGGCGGCTCGATCCGGACGTCCGTGAGCAGAGTGAGTCCTCCTCCGCGCGAGTTCCCGGACCGGTCAGCGAGATAAAGGTTGAACCAGGATGGTCGTGATCAGAGCGCTCCTGCATATTCTGCCTTCCATTCCTCATCCGTGAGACGCTTCAAGTTGGACGACACATACTCGCGATAACTCATGACCGGACCTACAAAAGCCACCGGGCCGGTCTGCGCGTTAAGGGGGACAGCAGCAAGCAGAAAGGCGGTTGCTACCCACAGAAGAGTTTTCATCGCGGGCCTCCACACACTGCTCAGCAACGGTGACTCAAGTCGCCTTTGGCATGCGTGGGGCGGGTTGTCGAACTGCGGATGGTTTTTCGTCGGCCCGTCGAGCCTGGGCGACAGAACAGCTTTATGAAAGCTACGGCGTTCTTTCTTGCGTGTCAAGGGGGGGTTCAACGCAAAAAGGAAGGTTTAGGCTGTTGCGGCAGAGATGAGAACAGAGCCCGACCGACACGCATCGGGCTCCCGAAGAGAAGGAAAACAGGCACCCGTCCCGTAATTATTTCTGCAGAATGAATTTTCTCGTCTCCACGAACTGGCCTGCCTGCAGTCGATAGAAATAAACACCACTGGCAAGATTGCTGCCGTCGAACCGCACCTCATGGTAGCCTGCTTGCTGCTCACCGTTCACCAGCTGTGATATCATCTGCCCCAGCGTGTTATAGACCCGAAGGGATACAGAGGAATTCCGTGGAATTCCATAACGAAGGGTGGTGCTCGGGTTGAACGGGTTTGGATAGTTCTGGAACAGCGCAAACGACGTGGGGAATTTTCCGCCGTCCTGATCCTCGACCCCCGAAGGTGTCACGTCTATCTTCCACTTGATGAAACGTGGGTAACTTGCCGTTTCCAGTGTCCGCCTTTCATATGCCGTGGTAATGCCAGTACTCGGTGCCGTCCCGGTCCGATCCACCCACATTGGGAAATTTCGGACTATGGGGATGTCGACATACATATCCATGGCATTTGCGCCGGCGATGGAAAGCAAACCCAAGGGGCTCACCGTATACTCGAACAGGACCGTGTCGCGAGGAACGAAGTTCGTCAGGCAAGCAAACCTACCCCACCCTGACCAGACAAGAGTGTCGTGACGACTAAACGTCGCACCGGGGGGAACATGCATGACGATGGAGTCATTGACCGCTGGCGTTGATGTGACTATCAACCTCACGCTTACCGTATCCCATCGGCCGAGAGAATCTACGATGGTCGTCACATATGTTCCCGGAACTGATGGAGCGGTGAAAGAAAAGAGGACTGTCTTGACATCGTTGCAGCTCGCGGATGTAAACTTCGTGCCGGCCAGCGCAAGCCATGAGACCGCCGGGGACAACTTGAGATTTGCTGAACGGCTGCTCCCGGTTGTCCAGAAGTACCAGTATCCGAGAAATGGCTGACCAGGCATCAGCTGGAATTGATACAGTGCCGTGGCCGTCACGTTCGCACTCCCGGGCATCATACCGCCAGACGCCCCACCTGCGCCCGACTCACCTGCGCTCGAATACCCGCACGCCAGGACGAGAACAGAACAGATGAACAATAGACGCGTTGCCTTCATGCGCACCTCCTACGGTTGATGAATCGATGTGAATCTCACCATCATCTGTCAAGACGTCCCGACCCCCAACGGGGGGACAAATGTCCCTATCGGAGAAGAATCAATCTTTTCGTTTCCACGAATCCCACGGCGGACAGCCGATAGAAGTACACGCCGCTTGCCTGACCACTGGCGTCCCAGCGCACCTGGTGGTTCCCGGATGGTTTCGTTTCGTCCAGAAGCGTTGCGACCTCCTCCCCCAGAATGTTGTAGATCTTCAATGTCACTCTCGTCTCTGCAGGAAGTGCGAATCGGATCGTCGTCGTCGGATTGAAAGGGTTGGGAAAGTTCTGTCCGAGCAGGAATGTGGTTGGCATAGCCCCCGCGGCAACGTGGGTAAGAGGCCCCCCGCCATTCCTGAAAACGCCTTCGCCGTACGTTGCCGCAAAGAGGATGCCTGATGGTCCGACACATACGGAGGTCACATTGCTATCGGAGAGGCCGGTGTTGTACCGTTGCCACCTGTAGCTTCCTCCACCCGGAAGGCGATACACACCCTCCTCTCCTGAACCACCGTACACGTTCCCCGTACTGTCAAACGCCAGTGAAACAAACCCTCCCTCATTAATACGAGATACACCTTGATCGATCAGAACCCAATTCCCTCCCATGAGACGATAGACCCCGAACTGTCCTGTTGCCGCGTACACATTCTCCGTGGAGTCAGAACCGATGGCATAGATGGGTGCATAGGGAAGTCCCGGGAAATTGTCTGACCATGTTGCACCTCCATCCGTTGAAACGGGGAGCCCTCCCCAGTAGCCTGCATAGATCCTATGACCTTTCGTGATCGTAAGCGAGTAGAACCTGACATTGGCGAGTCCGGTCGTAAGTGCCGACCATGTGGTTCCGTTATCCGTCGAGCGGTAGATCCCCTTTCCGTCGTTGCCTGATGTACTCGCGGTGACGACCTCGCCCCCGGGACCGGTTGCGAGGGCAAGTGCCGAGAGATTCCGCATCTGTGTGTTCAACCCCTCCCACGAAGCTCCCTCGTCCCTGGATCGGAACACCGCGACTCCGTCGGTATCTGCCGTGACCCCCGCGAAGAACGTCTTGTCGTCTCCCGCGGCGAGGGACAAGACGGTCCTGTTGACAAGGCCCTTGTTGGCCGGCAGCCAGGTTAGGCCCGCATCCGTCGTCCGGTAGATCCCGCCGGCTCCGTCTGTTGTGGTGATGATGGTCCCTGACCGGCTAGCAGCAAGGGCAGTACAGTAAGAGGATGCGATCCCAGATGCCGATTCGATCCAGGAGCTCCCCGCATTTGTGGAGAGGAAAAGGCTTGTTTTTGTGCCGGCCAGGAGAAGCCCCGTGGTGCCTGCAGCGACAGACCATACATTGAAATTGGCCAGACCTTCATTCACAGCGCTCCAGTTGAGACCATCGTCAGTCGATTTGAGAACTCCCCCTCCGCCTGCCGTTGCTGCATAGACATTTCCTGCCGAATCTGATGCGAACGAGTAGACAGCAAGATTCTTCGTCCCGGCATTGGCGGCCGGCCATGACTGCCCGCCGTTCGAGGAGCGCATGATTCCGCCCCCTTCAGTCCCGGCGAGTATTGAACCGGCCGGAGTTGTGAAGAGAGTCCGGACATATGCCAGGGAGTAGAATAACACCTGGAACCAGTGTGTCCCGCCGTCGGTCGATTTGTATACCCCCATCCCCTGACCGTTATACCCTTTGTTTCCGGCGTACAGCGCTCCCGATCGATCCGCCGCAATGCATAGAATCCCCTGGTACGTCAGGTCGCCAACGATTGAACTCCAATTGATCCCGTCGTCTGTCGAGCGGAATACGCCATACGCCATTCCCGTGGCAAGGAGATTCCCCGACGTATCGATGCCAAAACTCGAGACCGTGAATGTTGTCGGGACCTCTGTCCAGGTGTTTCCTCCGTCGGTCGATCTCGCCATTCCCTCCGAACCGGTCCCGAAAGTGCCAGTAAGGATCAGCCCTTTGTTGGTGCAGAGTAGAGGGCCCTCAAAATTGAGCCCATTCCCTCCCTGTATCTGCGACCATGACTTGCCGAGGTCTGTTGACTTGTAGACGCTCGTCGAGCCTCCCGGTGCCAGCGCGGCGGAGAACAATGTGTTCCCGGGACCGATGGCAACCGAACGTATGTCCCCTCCATAGGGACCATCTGTTCTGATCCAGGGGGTGGGTTGCGCCAACGCATATCCTGCCGTGATGA
>DAIUKN010000222.1:0-5289 GCA_036848195.1 Bacteroidota bacterium | reverse complement strand
AGATCCATCGCGCTATCCTTGAGGATACCTGTCGGCTCGCCAGTGGCCGGATCCCGTTCAATACGACCACCGCCCGGATCCGGCGTGTCGCGCGTGATTCCGGCCATCTTCAGAGCTACGGAGTTCGCCAGCGCCATATGTCCGTCGAACCGTTGAACGAACAACGGCGTGTCGGGTGAGACTTCGTCGACCCGCTCGCGCGACGGCAGCCTCTTGATCTCCCAGGCTTCCTGATCCCAATCACCGCCGCTCACCCACCGTCCCCGCTGTCTGGCGACATACTCTCCGATCGTTCGTTGGAAATCGGCTATCGATCGGCAACCGCGGAGATCGATGCCGAGCAGGTGTGTCCCTCCCCAGACAAAGTGCGTATGATTGTCGATGAAGCCCGGCAGCATGAGACGTCCGCCGAGGTCGTGCACGTCTGCCGAAGGCCCGGCGAGTGAGATCGCATCGTCGGTACGCCCAACAAATGTGATCGTTCCCCCCTTCGTCACAACGGCGCCGGCCAGCGGAAGACGGCTGTTCTGGGTCCGAACGATACCGTTGACGAAACAGCAGGTGTTGGCCTTCTGCGGATCAGATCTGATCATACGAAAACGTCCGTTTGTAGTACATATAAATCGGAAAGCCTGAGAGAATCAAGAAGAGCGCCGACAGAATACCCCCCGAGGGGTATGCCATGAACGTCCCAACGGCAATGTAGAGCTGGATGAGAACCGCAAGAGCCGCCATCAGCCACCAGACAGGGGCCCGATATGCGGGCCGATAGTCGTCTCTTCGCCTGAGGAAAAAGATTGCACCGTACAGGAGACCGTTCTGCAGTGCATACGACAGCGTGAAATAGCCGAGGAGGTTTTCAATGTCTCCGAGAAGCAGCAGGGTGATTGCAAGCCCGCACTGGATCAAAATTGAGTAATCTGGTGTACGGTACCGCGGATGGAGGTGTCCGAACGCCTTGAAAAACAGACCATCCTTGGCAATAGCGTACTCGAGGCGTGGTTGGGCCATCGTTGTTGCATTCAGGACTCCGAGCATTGAAACAAAAGCGGCGACGGCAAACGCCGCACCGGCATGCCCGGAGAGGAAGCTCACATACTCAAACGGGTTGACAAACTGTCCCACGGCCGCCACCATGGGGGTATAAGGGACGATTGCGGATGTGCAGAGGGCTATCAGCGTGTACGCGACGATCACAAAGAGGAGCGAGCCAATCAGGGCCACGGGAAGCGAACGCTCTGGGTTCTTGACCTCGCCTGCCATATACAGAATATTGGCAAACCCGGCGTACGACCAGAGCGTAGAGGAGAGACCGGCCGTGATCAGGGCAAACACCGATGTCGTTCCCACAACCGCCGCCGAAGGAGAAAGGAAGATGTTCCCGGAGTGGAGAAAGAACACGCCGATAAAGACCACTGCGACTAAAGGGAGGAGTTTGGCCGCCGTCAGGAGTATTTGCGTGTTGCTGCCGGCCTTGACACTCCGGTAGTTGAGAATTCCGCACAGACCGATCAGGGCAGCCGCGAAAATCCTTGCATAGAACGGGTCGCCGAACATGGGGGAGAAAATCTTCACCGCCGAGACCGCGCTCAGCGCCACAATCGTCAGCGTTGGCGTATCACTCGTCAGAAATGCGGTCCAGACGTAGAGGAATGCGAGAAACGGCGAGCCGGCCTTCAAGAGATACTGATACGGCCCTCCCTGGACAGGGTAGGCTGTCCCCATTTCCGTCAGAACGAAGATCTGAGGAATCCAAAGGACGCCACCCAGGAGCCAGACCATGATGCTGATCCCGGGGCTGCCTGAGAGTTTCGCAACGATCGGGAGACTGATGAAGACTCCTGAACCGATCACCGTACCGACGATGATGGCCGAAATCTGGAGGAGCGTCAGCTGGCGTATCGGAGCCGTAGAATTCACGGTGATTGAACCGGAAAAAGAAAGTTTTCGGTCACTTTCACTCTCTTCACTCTTCCGTCCGTTCCCAGCTCAAAGACGACCAGCTCACCATTGCCATTCTCGCCGGTCATCCGGAATGAGTTGTTCTCCTCGGGGGTCAGTTCTATCAGAGACCCGACGGGGTTTTCTTCCGGCGGGTAGTTGAATCCATACATCATCAGCTTCCCGTTGTACACCATCACATCCGTGATGCCGCCGTCCGGGTCGGCGTAGCGGCCCACATACTCCCTCCAGGCAGCGGTATCCTGCGGGGCAGCAGGGACTGGTGCGGGAAGTGCCTTCTTAATGGCGGGTGCAAGCATGCTCAGAATCCGGGAAGCAAAGAACGCGGGCACCCCGTCATCACAGTTTGTCATGACGACCACGGCAATCCTTTCGTCAGGACTCACGGTTAGGTTGGAGGTGTGCGATCCTGCCCAACCGCCGTGGCCGAACGTTACACGATCCCCCGACTTGCTGACGCTGAAACCGAGCCCCCATCCCCCCCCCCATCCGGGGTTCAACCATTGGACCCGATGCATTTCCCTCAGCGTGCTGGTCTTCAGAATCTGCTTCCCCCCCGCCGGACCCTGGCGCAGATGGGCCGAGGCGTAGCGTGCCAGATCCTCAGCTGTGGAGGCAATGTTCGCAGCCGGGGTCAGACCCCTGGAATCAAGGAACGGGGTCCTCTTTCGCGTTCCGTCCGCCATCCGCCGGTTGTAGCCGACGGCGATACGGCTCCTGATCTCGCCCGCCGGGACGACGGCCGTGCTGTTCATCTCCAACGGATCGAGGATGTTCTTCTGGATGAACTGTTCATACGGCTCCCCGCCCGCAACGACAACAATCTCCCCCAGGATCGCCATGCCCAGATTCGAGTACTTCAACTTCGTCTCCGGCTCGAAGATGCTTTCCTGGTTACGAAAGGCCCTCATGATCTCCTCCCGCGACGGGAAGATGTTGTCTGTCCAGTACGGGAACGCCGCCTCCCTGGGCAAGCCGGATGTATGCGTCAGGAGATGCCGGATTGTCACCACTGGCCCATCGGGAAACCGGTTCTTGTACGTAAACCATGGAAGATACTTTACCACAGGATCATCAAGTTGGAGTTTCCCCCGGTCGCGGAGAATCATGATCGCTGTGCTGGTGAAGGTCTTGGTAATCGAAGCGATGCGGAAGACAGTCCGGGCGGTCATGGGTTCTCTCTTCTCCAGATCGGCATAGCCATAGTATCCGGACCAGACCAGATCCTGGTCGTAAACAACGGCCGCAGCCAGGCCCGGCAGACACCGGTACTCCATCTGCGCCCGGATCCATTTGTCAAGCAGATCAATATTGGCGGCCACATCCGGCTGTTGACGGATCGCCGCGCCGCCGGCAAAGCCGACGGAAGCGGCCAGGATGATCATGAGCAGGAAGAATGCCGAGCGCTTCATGGAAGTATCCGATGTGGAAGATTCGGAACGCTGTTGCCACGTGATTCACCGGAGAAGGTAGCACGTGAGGTTGGTTGAAAGGAGGATCATGTCCCGCCAACGATCATTCTCTCTGAATGACGGGGCAAAGGGCTCGCTCCACCGTGCGCTCTGTTCAGGGATTCGATACCATTGGTCGTTGGAGCGGCACTGATGTATCGTCCCCCTTCAGGGCACACCGTGATCGTCTCGCAGAAGAAGCACGAGGTGAAGCTCGCGGTACGGCGCCCCCCACCAGAAAACTCTCGAGGTCAAACAGACGCTCTGCCACTCATGGTGTATAATGACCCGGTTGGTGCGGCGCCAGCAATCGATGGCTGGAGTGGCCCTAGATATAGAGTACACGTTGTTCTGAGGCGTCCCAGCGCCAGACTGCGGCGTTCCCATTCACGTAGACGCCGCCGAGCCAACGCCTCACGCCGTTCAGCCTGACCATGTCCATTTTGCCAAGGAGCACCGCCCGGCCAGTGTCGGTCAGCACCGCCTTTTTGTCCCAAAAACCTGACTCCTCACCCTGATGTCGGGGGGCAACAATGATGCTGCCATCCTCAAACAGGACAAGCGGCCGCTCCACAGCGCTCAAACGTTCCAGGTACACCGCGAAGAGCGCATCACCCAGGAAAATGTGTTCTTCCCGTTCGTGATGGGAGGCTACAAAAGCTTCATGAAGAACGCTTCTCCCCTTGCCGATGGCGTCCAGGGCGTTTTCCTCCGACAGCGAGAGGCCGTTTTTCACTGACGGGTATTGTTGCAGGAACCGGAGAAGTGCACTTCCCAGGAATGGCAGCGAAGGGGTTCCCTCCCGCATGATCGTCTCGAGGGCTGTGGGCTCGGGAGAGCGAAATGCCGCCCACGCCCTGCGGCCGAGTTCCAGCTCCTCAGGATTCACGCTGCGTCGCTCCTTAAAGAGTGTCAGGAGGCGTTGGGTCGTCAGCGTCGCCAGATAATCGCTGACGCCGATCAGGCTGATTGTTGTCGAGCCGGTTTCCCTTCCTGCAAACCAATCCAGGAGCTGCAGGAGCTGCAGCTGGTCATAGAGGTCATGCTCGAACCAGAGAATCACTTCGTCATGGTTCTCAAATGCTTCCAGCGTCGCATCACGTCGGGCGAAGTCCTCAAGGACTTCCTGGTACGATGCCCAGCCACGGTCGGCGATGGCGCGCGCGCGCACCTCGCGCAAAGCCTCGAGCGAGAGGCTCTCCGGCACAGGGCCCTCGTGCAGGACATCCCTCCAGGCGAGCATGTCGCCATGGACGCCGGCTTCCTGTATCCCGTCAACCGCGGAGTCACCGTTTGTTATATGGAGCATGGTCGTGTCGGCAGTTCAGTCTTCCGCACTGAACCTGTTCAGGAATGTCCGCTCGGAATCCGTGAGGCTTGCTACGCCCTCTGCCTGGATCTTTGCCTGAATCCGTTCAAGCTCCGCACGGTTAACCTCATGCATGGTATCCTTGTTGATCCTGGACCACTGTCGCACCTCCGCGCCTGACGGCGGCGGAGCTTCCAGACTTGCCTGGAATTTCACGGCGCGCGAGTTCCGCTCATGCCACTTGAGAAAGAGAAATCCCCCCGCGAAACCTCCAAGGTGAGCGAAGTGCGCAACCGAATCGCCCCCGCTAAACCCACCAAACAGCGAAAGGCCGGTCATGACGATGACCAGCCAGCGTGCCTCCACCGGTATCACCCCCCAGATGAGAATCCGCTCACGCGGCCAGAAGAAGGCGAACCCCATCAGCACGCCGTAAACCGCTCCCGATGCGCCGATGATGGCGGCGTACGGCGTAATGAACGAGAACAGTGCGCCGGTCAGTCCGCTGATGAAATAGAGAAGGAGAAAATCTCTTCCCCCCAGCTCTTCTTCCAGTCGTGGACCGAA
>DAIUKN010000221.1:0-5312 GCA_036848195.1 Bacteroidota bacterium | reverse complement strand
AAAGACACTCTTCTTGCTGTTCCTGCTGGCGACACTGGCGTATGCTGTTCTCTTGGGATACTATAGCCCGGCGATCTACTCCTACAATGTCTTCTACGGATACTTTCCCGGGTTTTCGTACGATGAAATTCTCGGAATCGGCCTTCCGCTGATCCTCTTCAGGATCCTCACGCTTCTCCTCGGGGGACTTCTCCTCTGGCTTTCGGACCTTTTGCTCATCGGCTCCTCCCCCGCAGATGGTGCGTGGAAGAAGGGCCTGCGTCTGCTCGAGGTCCTTGTGCGTCCGGAACGTGCATTCCTCACGGCTGCCATTGTGCTCGCCCTGGGGCTTCTGTACTTCTACCGGTGTGAGCTGGGCTTCGAGACAACGGGCGGTTTCGTCCGCAGGATTCTGGGTGAGGAATACCGGAGCGAGTCCGTTGTCCTCTATTACAGCCGGACGTCGTATAGCGAAGAGGAAATCCGGCGCATCGCCGCGGTACATGAGTTTCGGCTTTCGCAGATCGATTCAGCGTTTGCTCTCCGTCGGCCGCAGCCCATCGAATCGTACGTCTACCCCTCCGCGGAGGTTAAACGCCGGCTGATTGGGACGGGGACGACCAATATTGCGAAGCCGTGGCTGCGGCAGATTCACCTGACAAAGCAGAGTCTGGACGCAACCGTCAAACACGAGCTTGTGCATCTGGTTGCAGGACAATTCGGCCTCCCGATCATCCAGGCCAGTCTCAGCACCGGTCTGGTCGAAGGACTGGCCATGGCAATAGAGTGGGACTTCGGGAACCGGACGCTTCATCAGTATGCAGCGGGGATGAAAGTGTCAGGTCTGGCGCCGGACATCGGCTCCATGATGACGTTCGCCGGGTTTGCCGCACAGTCATCATCGGTGAGCTATGTACTGGCCGGCTCGTTTTGTCGTTACCTGATTGACGAGTATGGCATCCGTCCGATGGCGACTGTGTATCGGTCGGGGGATTACAGCGCAGCGTACGGCAAGCCGCTCCGATCGCTGATGGACGAATGGAATGTCTTTCTTGACGGAATCCCGCCGGCAGGGCGGGAGGCGATTGATGTGCTCTTTCGCCAGCCGGCCATATTCCGGAAGGTATGCGCCCGTGTCATTGCCCGGAGAAATGATGAAGCGAAGAAACTTTTTGCAGCGGGGGATTATGCGGGAGCGCGGCGGCTGTACGGGCAGTCTTACACAGAAGCCGGCGGGTACGAATCGATAAGCGGCTCGCTCTCCAGCGCTCTCAGGATGGGAGAGTTCGCGACCGTCGTCGGCGTGCTTGACAGCATCCGGGAAAAGAGCGAACGCCCGGGGCAGTATGCTCCGCTGTTTCTATATGGCGGCGACGCTCTCTGGGCTCTCGGTGATACGGAACGGGCGCAGACGGTCTATGAGAGAATCCGGAAGGAGGACATTGCAGAGAACCTCACCGAGGCTGCAACCGTACGGGGGATCGCTCTGCGCGACAGCACGGTCAGGGGGGGATTTCTCCGGTACTTCCTCTCGGATGCGCACGACAGCGTCCGGGTGATAATTCTGGACTCGCTCTCTGCCCAATCGCCTCACAACTCGCTGGCTGCATATCTACGGGGGCGCTTGCTGGCCAGGATGGGGCGGCACGCGGAGGCTGCTGCGGCTCTCGAAAGACTCGATATGATCGATCGTTCGCCGGCGCTCGAAGCCCTCCGGCTGAAAACGATGGGCGTGTCCCTCTTTCATCTGCAGCGCTACGCTGAGGCGCGGACCGCGTTCTCGCTCTCGTTGAATGCCGCTGCAACTGAGGTTGCACGGCTGAACGTTGCCGACTGGATCGGCCGATGCGAATGGATGGCCTCCCATGGGATCTGAAATGGAAGCAACCTACCGCCGGATTTTGATCTCGCGGATGAAGTTCATCGGCGACATCGTGCTCACGACGCCGGTCATCCGTTCGGTCCGGCTGGCATTCCCTGACGCGTACATTGCCTACATGGGCGACAGGGCAGCGGTGACCCTGCTGGAAAAGAACCCGTCGCTGAACGAGATCATCCCGTTTGATTTCTCGAAACCAACGCTTCTGGAACAACCGCGGGTGGCGCGGCTTCTCCGGAGCCGGGATTTCGATCTCGCCATTGATCTCTTCGGCAACCCCAGAAGCGCGCTTCTGATGTACCTCAGCGGGGCGAAGAAACGGGTTGGTCCGGACCGGAAGGGGAGGGGATTGCTCTATACGATCCGTGTCAGCGACGACGGTCGGCCCAAGACGGCGATCGCCTTCCACAACCAGTACATTAAGGCTGTCGGAATTGAGCCGGTCGCGTCCCGAACAGAAATCTTTCTCACCGAGCAAGAGCGGGAAGAGGGGAGAGATGAGATCGCGCGGGCGTTGGGCGATTCCTCGTTCCGTGATCCTGTGCGTGGAGTGATCGGGATCCACCCGGGCGCCACCTGGCCTGCGAAGAAATGGTTTCCCGAGCGGTTTGCCGGATTGACCGATGCCATCCACGAAAAGCATCGGATTCCCGTTATCATGACTGCAGGTCCCAGGGACGGCGCATCGGTTGATGCCGTGCGGAAGGCTGTTCATGCACCGATTGTGCTCATTCCCGAGCTCCCGCTTCGCCGCCTGGCAGCGGTCATCGCGGGATGTTCGGCGTATATCTCCAATGATGCCGGGCCCATGCATATCGCTGCGGCAGTGGGAACTCCCACGATCGGGATCTTCGGGCCGGGGGAGGAGAACATCTGGTTTCCCTATCCCCAGGACGGCGCTCACACGGCTCTGCGGAGAGATGTTCCCTGTCATCCATGTCATCTTGACGTCTGCAACCGCGAGGGGGACGGATTTATGGAATGCATGCGCCTGCTTACCGTTGACGCAGTTCTCTCCGCCGTGGAGCAGGTTCTCCAGCGGAATCGCAGGCCTCCCGCGCATTGATTTTGTCACTCTTTTTGGCGTACTTTTTCATTCGGTGCCGCTGCACACAGAACGAATGACCAGCCACTGCGTCGCCTTCTGAACTCATGTCGACCCCCGCCGTGAAGCTCCGAGAGGGATGAGTACCGGGTTCCGTCTGACGATGCGCCCTTATTGCTTTCGACCACCAAGGAGATGTCGATGAATACGACAATTGTTGATATTATTGCCAGAGAAATATTGGATTCCAGGGGCAACCCGACCATTGAGGTGGATGTTGAGCTTGAGAACGGGGTTCTCGGTCGGGCCGCGGTTCCCAGCGGGGCCTCCACCGGTGAGAACGAGGCGGTGGAGCTGCGCGACGGCGACAAGGCGCGGTACAACGGCAAAGGTGTTCTGAACGCCGTTGAACACGTGAACAATACCCTTGCGGAGGAACTGACGGGGTTTGACGCGGTGGATCAGGTGGCGATCGATACTATGATGATCCAGCTGGACGGGACGCCGACCAAGGCAAAGCTCGGTGCCAATGCCATTCTCGGCGTTTCGCTCGCCGTCGCCAAGGCCGCGGCTCAATCATTGAAACTTCCCCTCTACCGATACATCGGCGGTACCAACGCGAAGACCCTTCCCGTGCCGATGATGAACATCCTGAACGGCGGGAAACACGCCGACAACAACGTTGACCTTCAGGAGTTCATGGTAGTCCCGGCCAATGCAAAGTCTTTTGCGGAAGCCCTGCGCATGGGGGCCGAGGTCTTCCACGCACTCAAATCGGTTCTCGGCAAGAAGGGGTACAACACCGCGGTGGGCGATGAGGGCGGTTTTGCACCGAACCTGAAGTCCAATGAGGAGGCGGTCGAGGTGATTTTGGAAGCAATCGCCAAAGCGGGTTACGCCGCCGGAACGGAGATCTTCCTTGCGCTGGATCCGGCATCAAGCGAGTTTTTTGAGAACGGAAAGTATGTTTTCGGAAAATCCGATAAATCCCAGAAGACACCCGCACAGATGGTGCAGTACTACGAAAACTGGGTCAAGCAGTATCCCATTGTTTCGATCGAAGACGGTATGGCGGAAGCGGATTGGGAAGGGTGGAAGATCATGACGGACAGTCTTGGGAAGAAGATCCAGCTCGTAGGAGACGACCTCTTCGTGACGAACACAAAATTCCTGAAGAAGGGGATCGACCTCGGGGTTGCCAACTCCATCCTGGTGAAGGTCAACCAGATCGGAACGCTGACGGAAACGCTGGACGCCATCGAGATGGCGAAGCGGGCCGGATATACGAGCGTGATCAGCCATCGGTCGGGGGAGACAGAAGATGCGACCATCGCCGACATAGCTGTGGCAACGAATGTCGGGCAGATCAAGACCGGATCTGCAAGCCGGACGGACCGGGTCGCGAAGTACAACCAGCTCCTCCGCATCGAGGAACAACTCGGCGCTGAAGCGATCTATCCCGGCCTGGCGGCATTTTCCAGGAACTCATGATTACCCTATCATAGCGAGGGAATTGGACATATGGCTCAAAGTATCAAGTTCGGGACGGACGGCTGGCGGGCGATCATTGCTGATGACTTCACATTTGTGAACCTGGAAAAGGTAGCCCTTGCGACGGCCAGATACTTCAAGGGTCATAGGAAGATCCGGAACGGCCTCGTGGTTGGCTACGATGCCCGGTTCATGTCGAGGGATTTCGCCGAGAAGACGGCCGAGGTGATTGCGAACGCCGGCATCAAGGTGAAGCTTGCGGACAGCCTGGTCAGCACGCCGATGATTTCCCTCCTCACGAAACTGGAAAACGCGGCAGGCGGCATCGTGATCACCGCGAGCCACAACCCGCCGAAGTACAACGGGTTCAAGATCAAGGGCGACTTCGGCGGGCCGGCCCATCCGGAAATGATCGCGAAGGTCGAAAAGGAGCTGGCGAAAGTTCTGAAGCTGAAACAGATCCCCGGAGGCAAGTATTCCCTGGCGCAGCTGAATCAGAAGGGGAAAGTTGTCCCCATCAGCATGAAGCAGCGCTATCTGGACGATCTGGCCACGAAGATCGATCTGGCGAAAATCAAAGCCTCGGGTATCCGGATTCTCTATGATGCCATGTACGGGGCCGGACAGGGTGTGCTGCCCTCGATCCTGCCCGGCATCACGCAGATGCATGAGGTGTACAACCCTTCGTTCGGAGGCACCAACCCCGAGCCCCTTGCGCACAACCTGGGCGAGCTGATGCGCCGCGTGAAGGGGGAAGGGTTCGGCATCGGCATTGCCACGGACGGAGACGCGGATCGGATCGGCGCTGTGGATGAAGCGGGGAATTTCGTCGACTCCCACCGCATCTTCTCGCTTCTGCTGAAGTACCTTGTGGAGCAAAAAGGCCTGCGCGGCGAGGTGGTGAAGACCTTTTCGGTG
>DAIUKN010000220.1:0-5321 GCA_036848195.1 Bacteroidota bacterium | reverse complement strand
TGATCTGGTTGCATCCGCCTGCGGCGGGCGAAGCAACCGCGGTCGCGAAGATGTTCAGCTCCGCAGGGATCAGGAGGTTCAGGACGACGCCCGCCACGTCGCTTCCGCCCTGATTCGAGACCGTCACGCGAATCTCGAGCTGCTCCCCGGGAACGGCGACGCCCGGATTCGCCTCGATCGCGACCGCGAGCTGCGCCGCGGCAGGCGAGGCGGCGAGGACCGCGTGGACGAGCACGAGCATCAGCGCGAACGAGAACGATCGACGATCGACACGGAGAACTGTAGACGTCATCAGATCGATCCTTCCGCCTCGGACGGCGTTTCCCGGATGATGGGCATCGAGCGGTTCCGCGGGCGAGTTCGGATGGGCCAGGCGCAGTTGCGCGGGCGGCGAGGGCCGGACCGAGTCCAGGCTCCGACGGTCGGCCGGGCTCTCCCGCCCGCGGAAACTGGTCGACGACCGTGTTCGGGAGAAGGTCGAACCCGGGCTGGTACGTCACAATGCCAACCTTCAATCCGGCAGAGGAGAGAATCTTCTCGGCTTCCGCCAGGGTTTTTCCGACTACGACAGGGATCGAGATCTCCCGAAGCGACTTCCCGCGGCTGACCGTAATGCCAACGACGCTCCCCTTGGCAAGCTGGCGGTCGGCGGCAACGCTCTGGTCCATGACCGTGTTCTCGGGGAACGACTCGGAGTAGTCGGAGCCTACACTTCCGAGCTTGAGCCCGTTCCTTTCGAGAGCAAAGCGCGCATCCCTGGTCGATTTCCCCCTGAGCAGGGGAACGGCAACCATCACCTCACCACCGCTGATTGCCAGATAGATACGGCGGCCTTCCTTGACCACAGCTCCCGGGAGGGGGTTCTGACTGATAACGGTCCCGGCCGGATGTGTTGGATCGGGGCGGCTTTCGGCTTCGATGGTCTGCATCCGCGCAGAATCAAGAGTGGCCTTCGCCTGTTCCAGGGTAAGTCCCACGACCTTTGGAACCGAGAGCCGGCTCCCCTGGTTTACATAGAAAGGGAGCACAACGTAGTTCATGAAGATGAAAAAGGCCAGGAAGCCGCCAAGAATGAGGAGACCCTTCCGGTGCTTCTGGGCAAAACGGGTTAGCGGGCTTGTCGGCATCGTCGATTGGGTGGACAATAAGGCTGCAAAGGAAATATAGATAAATGCTCGCAGAGTCACAAGCGGGGAGCCTTGCGGCAGTTCCCCACATTCGTGATATTGATGCAACCACGGTTCATTCGGGCGCAATCGTGACACCGTCGAAGGCTGTGCCAGCAGACCCTCTTAGCCGGGCAATCATGAGCACGTTGCTCTACTACGATATCTGGGACCATCCTCTGACTGCGCAGGAGCTGTTTGCCTTTCTCCCCGTCAACTCGCTGACACTGGAAGAGTTTCGGGTGCGGCTTCGCGAGGCCGTATCGCGAGGACGTATCCTGCAGAATGACGGATACTATTATGTCAGTCAGAAGCCGGCTGACGTCGTGCGCCGGCGAATCGACCGTGAGCGGCACGCCCGCAGGATGTGGTTCTTTGCCCGGCTCTCCGCGCATATCATCAAGCGTTTCCCCTTTGTGCGCGGGGTGATGGTTTCCGGGGAGTTGTCAAAGAACTCAACGGGCAGCTCCAGCGACGTTGATTTTTTCGTCGTCACCGCCCCCGGACGGCTCTGGATAGCACGGACCCTTCTTATTCTCTTCAAAAAAACATTCCTGCTCAACCGGAAGAAATTCTTCTGTTTGAACTATTTCGCGACGACCGACCATCTCGGGGTCGAGGAGCGAAACATCTTTCTGGCCACCGAAGTGGCGACGCTCAAGCCGCTCTACAATACGGGGATCTTTCTGTCCTGCCTCCGGGCGAACGGCTGGATCAAAGAGTACTTCCCGAACTTCGACATGGGATACCTTCCGATGACGAAGGCAAACGAGCGTCCCAGTTTTCTCCAGAGAATCCTCGAGCTTCCGTTCGCCCTGTTGCCCGCAGATGCGCTGGATCGCTCCCTGCAGCAGATAATGGAAGGCGTCTGGGCGAGCCGCTACCCGGAGTATGATGAAGAAACTCGCAAAAGGATCTTCCGATGCTCACGGTTCGAGTCCCGGGCGTACGTCGGTGATTTCCAGGCAAAAATCCTCGCACGATACGAACAGCAGCTCCGGGACTTTGGAGTTACGGCATGATGCGACCATGCGGGCAATCTTTTCTGAGGCACCGGGGCTGATGACGGACGTCCTGTTCACCCACTCCTATTTCCTCCGTTTCGATCCGAAGGAAGAATCGGCCATGATGCCCTATCCCCCGCTGGGGACGCTCTATGCCGCCGCCGTCGCACGCCAGCACGGATACTCGGTCGCCCTCTTCGACACGATGCTCGCATCGGGCGAGGACGAGATTGTCCGGAGTCTCCATTCCCATCGGCCCCGTGTCCTGGTCATCTACGACGACGATTTCAATTATCTCACGAAGATGTGTCTCTCGCGGATGCGCGAAGCGGCGTTTCGGCTCTCTGCCCTCGGCAAAGAATCGGGGTGTACCATCGTCGTCCATGGTTCGGACGCCGGAGACCATCTTGGCAAGTATCTCGATCACCAGGCTGACTACGTGATCTGCGGAGAGGGGGAGCAGACGCTCGTAGAGCTGCTCGGTGCGCTGCTGCGCGGCACCGGAAGCCCGGCAAGTATCGAGGGTCTTGCCTTCCGGCGGGAAGGAGCCGTTGTTCGAACACCACCCCGGAAGGTCCTGCGGGATTTGGATGGGCTCCCGTTTCCCGCTCGGGACCTCCTGGACGTTGGGCTCTACCGCAGGACCTGGAAGGACCGTCACGGCTTCTTTTCGCTGAACATGGTGACGACGCGGGGCTGTCCGTTCCACTGCAACTGGTGCGCGAAGCCGCTGTACGGACAGATCTACAATTGCCGGACACCGGAAAACGTCGTCAGAGAAATGAAGAGCGTCAAACAGACCCTTCACCCCGATCATCTCTGGTTCTGCGATGACATCTTCGGCCTGAAGCCCGGATGGATCCCCGCCTTCGCCGACCTGGTCCGGAAGGAAGACGCGCTCATTCCTTTCAAGTGCCTAGCACGCGTCGACCTTCTGCTGAAGGAGAACACCATCGACCATCTCCGTAAGGCAGGATGCGAAACCGTCTGGGTAGGTGCCGAGTCGGGTTCGCAGAAAATCCTTGACGCCATGGAGAAAGGGACAACGGTGCAGCAAATCACCGAGGCGTCACGGAAGCTGAAATTGGCCGGCATCAGGGTCGGCTTCTTTCTGCAGTACGGGTACCCCGGAGAGACAAGAGACGATATCGATCGTACGCTGAAGATGGTAAAGGAATGCAGGCCGGATGACATCGGCATCTCCGTCTCCTATCCCCTGCCCGGTACCACGTTTTATGATTCCGTGCTCCGGGATCTCGGGGAGAAACGCAATTGGGTTGACAGCCGGGACCTTGACCTGATGTTCCGCGGAACGTTTGTCCCCGATTTCTACAGGACGCTCCACCGGATAACGCACAAGAGACTCCGGTTTTGGCAGGGGCTCGATGCCGCGCGGTCGATCGCATTCCGGCCCCGGGAGATGAGCGCGCAAAACCTCCGGCGGATCGTCGCATCCGGGTACCACTTTCTCACGCTCCCCGGCCTCGAAGCGCGATTGAACACGCTTGCGCGAGAGAGGGCCTGAATCCCGGTATGGACATCCTTCTCACGCACGGCTACTTTCTTTCCAGTGATCTCACCGAACAGCGGATCATGAGACCGTATGTCCCGCTGGGTATCCTCTCGATCGCGGCGTACCTCGAAACACGCGGGTTCACTGCGTCGGTCTTCGATGCGACCTTCGAGTCACCGGAGACCTTCGCAAGATCGGTCCAGGGGATGAAGCCGCCCGTTGTCGGCATTTACGTCAACATGATGACCAAAGCGACGTGTCTGGCCATGATCCGGACTGCACGTGAGTCAGGAGCACGGGTCATCGTAGGCGGGCCCGAGCCCGTGCATTATGCGCCGGAGTATCTCGACCACGGGGCCGATGTCGTCGTGACCGGCGAGGGCGAGCTGACCGTGGCAGAGCTGCTGGAAGCAGAGCCCTGGACAGCAGACCGTTTGAGCCGCACCGCCGGGATCGTTTTCAAAGACGGCGACGGCCCGGTCGTCCGGACGGAACCCCGCCCTCTGATCCCGGATCTCGACGCGCTCCCCTTCCCGGATCGTTCCAAGGTCGACCTCGGACGCTACCTGGATGCATGGTCGGCGCGACATGGCGTAACCTCTCTTTCCCTCATCACGATGCGCGGGTGCCCGTTCACCTGCCGGTGGTGCAGCCATGCCGTCTACGGTGAATCCTACCGGCGCCGATCTCCGGCGCGGACGGTGGAAGAAATCTCGACTGTCCATTCACGTTTCCACCCTGATCAATTCTGGTTTGCTGACGACGTTTTCACGATCAATCACGCATGGCTTTTCGACTTCGAGCGGGAGCTCGGTCGAAGAAACCTGAGGATCGCCTATGAGTGCATCACCCGCGCGGACAGAATGAACGAAGCGGTGATCAGGGCGCTGAAATCAACCGGGTGCAGGCGCGTCTGGATTGGCAGCGAATCAGGGTCCCAGCGCATCCTCGATGCCATGGACCGGCGCGTCACCGTGGAACAGATACAGGCGATGACCAGGCTTTCCCAACGTCACGGGCTCGAAGTTGGAATGTTTGTCATGCTCGGCTACCCCGGGGAGACACGCGACGATATCGAAGCCACCATCAGACACCTGAAGGCAGCGCGGCCCGAGCAGGTCCTTACCACCGTGGCATATCCGATACGCGGGACCGCGTTCTACGATCAGATGCAGGAGCGCATCGAGATTCCCAGTCTCCCGTTCGCTGAATGGAACGACAGGATGATCCAGCTATCGGGCCGTTTTCCGGAACGGTTTTATTGGTTCGCAAACCGGAGGGTGGTAAACGAAGCGGCATTGAGCCGGCAGCGAGTCGCACCCGGACGCCAGTGGGGGCGCCTGGCACAGTCGTATCTCAAGGCGAAAGCCGCACGTCTTGGCATGACGTTGAGCGAATAATCCCATGGATCATTACCTCCCTGCAGATCCCTTTTCCCGTGTTGCGTCGCGCTACGACATCGAGTTCTCCGCCCTTCCTGAAGTAGTCGATCTGCGTTCCCGCATTCACCGGATCGCGCAGCGCGAATTCCCGGAGCATGGGCGCATTCTGGATGTCGCCTGCGGGACCGGGGAAGACCTGTTGATCCTTGGGCGGCATGGCTGCAACGTCGTCGGATCGGATGCTTCTCCGGGCATG
>DAIUKN010000219.1:0-5333 GCA_036848195.1 Bacteroidota bacterium | reverse complement strand
GAAGGCGACAGGGAAGGTGCTGATCGTTCATGAGGACAACCTCACGGGCGGTATCGGCGGCGAGATCGCTGCGCTGATTGCCGAGCATGCGTTCCGATCTCTCGATGCGCCCGTCAGACGGCTTGCAGCGCTCGATACGCCGGTCCCCTTCGCGCCGCCGCTCGAAGAGTATGTTCTGCCGGATACGCGCAAGATCGTCGCCGCTCTGCGGGAGCTTGCGCGGTTCTAGTGCGATGGCTGTCTTTTGAAGTCCGAAGGACCTTCCGGCCCCGAGATCTGCGGGAGGATTGCAAAAATCGTCGGACCGGTGTGTGACCTGTCAACAGCTGAGGATTTAGTCTATGGCCAGGATCGAAGTTGTTATGCCGCAGATGGGCGAGAGCATCGCCGAAGGAACCATCGTCAAGTGGCACAAGAAGGTCGGGGACTCGGTGACGAAAGACGAGACACTCCTGGAGATCAGCACCGACAAAGTTGATTCGGAGATCCCTTCGCCGGCCTCCGGGGTGCTTGTGCAGATTGTGGTAGAGGAGCAAAAGACCGTCCCGGTGCGGACGGTGATTGCGTGGATTGACGGCACGGGGACCTCAGCGGCTGCCGCGCCGCAGGCCACCGCCACCGTTTCGGCCGGCCCTCCTCCGGCGGTGGCACCGGCCCCGCTTCAGCAATCTGGAATCGCCGCCGGCGCTCTCCGCAGCACCGGGGATCGATTCTACTCGCCGCTGGTCCTGAGCATCGCGAGGACAGAAGGGGTGTCAATGACGGAGCTTGAGACGATTGCCGGGAGAGGTGAGGGGGGACGTGTCACAAAGAAGGATCTGCTTGGGTACGTTGAGGCGCGCAAGAGCGGTGCGGTTGCGGGGAAAACGGGCTCGCCGGGGGCCGTACAAAGTGGACGTCCGGAGGTTGCGTTTGGGACGCCGGTCGACTCACCGGAGTTGCGCAGGAAATATCCCGCTCCCGCCTACGATGTGCTCCAGATGAGCAACGTGCTCCAGAGGATGGCACAGCATATGGTGGCCAGTGTGCAGACGTCGCCCCATGTCGCCGCCGTCCACGAGGTCGACATGACGGCAATCGTTAAACACCGGGCGGAGAACTCGGCGGCCTTCGAACAGAAGGAAGGGATCAAGCTCACGTTTACTCCGTACATCGTCGATGCCGTTGTAAAGGCGATCAAGAAATTCCCGCTGATCAACAGCTCGGTTGAAGGCGACAAGATTATCAAGAAGAACTTCATCAATCTCGGAATTGCCGTCGCCTCGGAGAACGGGTTGATCGTGCCGGTCATCAGGCATGCTGAGGAGAAGAACTTCCTGGGATTCGCCCGCGCGGTGAACGACCTTGCGGTGCGAACGCGGGCGAAAAAGCTCACGCCGGAGGAGATCCAGGGAGGCACGTTTACCATCTCCAACTTTGGAGTGTTCGGCACAATGATCGGGATGCCGATCATCAATCAGCCGCAGGTGGCGATTCTCGGGACGGGAGCGATCAAGAAACGCGTGGCCGTGATCGATGACGCGATAGCGATCCGGTCGATGGCGTTCTTCACCCTCTCGTTTGATCACCGGATCATCGATGGTGCCCTCGGAGGGATGTTCCTGGAGGAGATTGTGCAGAGGCTTCAGGGATTTGACGTTTCAATGAGGTTCTGACGAAGCGGGTCGCCCTTCTTCGGAGCAGGGCGGGGACGGGAGAGGTCTGTAACTGCTCCATGAGTTTTCCAACTCATCGCGATGGTGACCTGCGGGTCGACGATCTGTCGTGTCAATCAAACCGGTAGGCCTGTCGACGTCAACGGGTGGTGTCAGAGTTCTCTTGACGCGGTGTTCTTTGCCCCGGGTGTGTCAGCGGTTTGACTGGTGGAAGTTTCAGCAGGAGCATGCATGGAGTTCGTGATACAGGAAACAACGATGGACGAGCCGCCGCGGCAGCCCCGTCCGGAGTGGCTGAAAGTCCGCGTTCCGCTCGGAGAGCGGTTTTCGGATCTCAAGCGTCTGATTGACGGGCAGGGCCTCCACACGGTCTGCGAGGAAGCGCGCTGCCCGAATATGGCGGAGTGCTGGAACGCAGGGACGGCGACCTTCATGATTCTCGGGGACGTCTGCACGCGTTCCTGCGGTTTCTGTGCCGTCAAGACCGGGAGGCCGGAGGGTCTGGATCTGCAGGAACCGTTCCGCGTCGCGGAGGCGATCCGACGGATGGGTGTCCGACACGCGGTCATCACGTCGGTCAATCGCGATGAACTGCCCGATGGTGGGGCGGCGGTCTTTGCGGAGACGATACGGCAGGCCCGGTTGGTGAACCCGTCGATTACGGTAGAGGTCCTGATTCCCGATTTTCGGGGGGTTGCATGGGCCCTGGAGATTGTTATGGCGGCAAAACCGGACATTCTGAACCACAACACTGAAACGGTCCCGCGGCTCTATCTGGCCGTGCGCCCTCAGGCAAAGTACGAGCGGACGCTCGAGCTGCTGCAGCGTTCCCGGGCCGGCGGCATGGTCACCAAGAGCGGACTGATGCTGGGGCTGGGGGAGACGATCGAAGAGGTTCTCGAGGTCATGAAGGATTTGCATGCCGCAGGATGCCAGATTCTCACTCTGGGGCAGTATCTGCAGCCCACCAAGGACCATCTGCCTGTCGCGCGCTATGTGCATCCCGATGAGTTCCGCTGGCTGAAAGGAAGGGGGATTTCGATGGGGTTCCGCCACGTCGAGTCCGGCCCGCTTGTTCGAAGCTCATACCACGCGGAAGCGCAAAGATATTGACACTCTGCTGATAATTGCTTAAATTGGTAAGCTTTTCGAACCTCGCTTTAGCCAGAACATTTTCAGGAGTGGTACTCGTGGACAAGATGACACGGTTCTTCAGGAGTCAGGACACGCCGCAGAAGTGGCACCTGGTGGATGCGGACGGAAAGACCCTCGGCCGCCTCGCGACGCACGTTGCGCGGCTCCTTCGCGGGAAGCACAAGCCGCAGTTTACACCCAACGCGGACCTCGGCGATTTCGTCGTTGTGGTCAATGCGTCGAAGATCAAAGTGACCGGCAAGCGGACCGAGTTGAAGGAATATTTCCACTACACCGGATATCCGGGCGGGGCCACGTTCGAGAAGTTCCAGGATCTCCTGCAAAAACACCCGGAGCGGGTGTTCGAGCACGCCGTCAAGGGGATGCTTCCCCACAACAGGCTGGGACGCCAGATCATCAAGAAAATGAAAGTGTATGCCGGGCCTGAGCATCCACACAAGGCCCAGCAGCCCGAGCCTCTTACCGCGTAATACCATCACTAGTTTGAGGAGTCTGATCAAAGAATGCACGCGCACAACGCAAACGCCGTCGGACGGCGGAAAACATCCGTAGCCCGGGTCATTCTTGCGCCGGGATCCGGAAAGATCACCATCAACCGCAAGCCGCTCGAGCAGTACTTTCCTCTCGAGACCCTTCGCCAGGAGGCGGTGAAGCCCCTGGCCGTCACTCAGTCTGCGGCAAAGTATGACGTGCGGGTCAACGTGGAAGGCGGGGGGGCGACCGGGCAGGCTGGCGCCGTCAGCCTGGGTATTGCCAGGGCGCTCGTCGGGCTCAACGACGAGAACAAGACCCTGTTGCGTGCCGCCGGGCTGATGACACGCGATCCGCGCATGGTCGAACGGAAGAAATACGGTCAGCGGAAAGCGCGCAAGAGATTCCAGTTCTCGAAACGGTAAACAGTCTCTTGTTCTTCACGCCCGCCTCGTGGAGAGGCGGGCGCGCGACTCCAGTGTTCACCAAATAACCATACTCTCGGATTCCAAAGGCAGTGTCCCGGCTCCGCCGGGATTCCGGAGGAAGATGAAGAGAGTAGACGGATCAACTACCATACGTAAGGAATACCATCATGCCTCGTGTCGCAGTTGCCGAGCTTCTTGCAGCCGGCTGCCACTTCGGTCACCTCACCCGCCGCTGGAATCCCAAAATGCGTCCCTATATTTTTATGGAACGCAACGGCATTCATATCGTTGATCTCATGAAGACCGGCCTCCTTCTCGACGAGGCCTGCAACGCCATCGCGAACGTGGTCGCCGAAGGGAAACGCATCCTGTTTGTCGGGACCAAGAAGCAAGCCGTTGACGTCATCCGGGAGGAAGCTCTTCGGACCGGCCAGTTCTATGTCACGGAACGCTGGCTTGGCGGATACCTGACCAACTTCACGACGATCAGGAAGAGCGTCAAACGCCTCACGAATATCGAGAAGATGGAAAGTGACGGGACGTTTGAGAAGATCACAAAGAAGGAAGTCCTTTTCCTCCATCGTGAAAAGGACAAACTGAACAAAGTGCTCTCCGGCGTCGTCGAAATGACCCGCCTTCCGGGAGCGATCTTCGTCGTGGACGTGAAAAAGGAAACGATTGCCGTGAAAGAGGCCAAGAGGCTCGGCATTCCGGTTTTTGCCATCGTCGACACCAACTGTGATCCCGAAGAGATCGATTATGTGATCCCCGCGAACGACGATGCTATCAAATCGATTCAGGTGATCATGAAAGCAGTCGGGGACGCGATCCTGGAAGGGAAGGAGCGTGCCTCGGCCCATCAGATGGAGATGGCGGCTGAAGCCGAGAACAGGCCGAAAGACGGTGCAGAAGAAAAAGTATCCGCGCATTGAAAGCAGGAGCTATGCAAATTACCAGCGAAATCATTAAGAAACTCCGCGACCAGACCGGCGCGGGAATGATGGATTGCAAGCGGGCGCTTGAAGCGACCGCAGGCAACATGGAGAAGGCAGTTGAATTCCTCCGCAAAAAGGGGGCCGCCACAGCGCAGAAGAGGGCTGACCGATCGGCCAAAGAAGGGATCATCGTGACGCGCGTCAGCACCGACGCGGGAGGCAATGTCTATCTCGTCGGCAACGCCCGCGTGACCAACGCGAGTGGCAACGCCACTGCGGACATTCTCACGTTCAAGATCGCGCCGACCGGTCTGCGCGAGTGGCTGCGCATCTTCGGCGTCGACGCCACGTCGATGGAGTTCGCCAACGCCATGGCGGTCACGGCTGCCGGCAACGTGATCGTGGCCGGCAGCTCCGGCGGGCAGATGCTGCTGTTGTCCTATGACACGGCGGGCAACCAGATCTGGTCGAAAGTGATCCCGGGCGTTGCCGAAGCGATGGACGTGGTCATCGGCAACCTGGGCGAGATCGTCGTCGTCGGTGGCAGCGCGAACGGCGCGGGCCAAGGTTTCGTGGTCGTCAAGCACGACGCGAACTTCAACGAACTGTGGCGCAACACCTACCCCGCGCGGGGCGGTGCGCTGCGGGCCGCCGTCGACACGGCCGGCAACCTGCTCGTCACCGGCGCC
>DAIUKN010000218.1:0-5348 GCA_036848195.1 Bacteroidota bacterium | reverse complement strand
CCAATATCGCAAAAGAAGATGATGGTTGTCGCCTCTTTGTCCGGTTGAAAGATAGCTTGGGCACTTGGCAAGGCCACTCGGTCATCCCGCTTGGTCAGGCTACTCGCTCTTCTCGAAAGGAGATTTGAATCATGACGTCTATCGGGTATCTCGTCCTTGGTCTTGTTGCGGGAGTGCTAAGCGGTCTGGTCGGAATCGGTGGCGGAGTGATCATCGTCCCCGCGCTCGTTTTTCTTTTCAGCATGTCACAGCATACCGCACAGGGTACGACGGTCGCGATGCTTGTTCTGCCAGTGGGAGCACTCGCCGCCTGGGTTTATTACCGGCAGGGGTTTGTCGATCTCTCTGTTGCAGCCCTGCTCGCCGCAGGCTTCTTCCTCGGCAGCCTGGGCGGGGCGCGGATTGCCATCGCACTGCCCGATGCCGCACTGGAGAAGATCTTCGGGGTCATGGTCATTCTCATAGGTCTGAAAATGATCTTCGGTCGCTGACCGGTTTCTTCTAGCAGACTTGGTCTATTCCTTCAAATTCTCCCTATCTCCCCGAAGGGGTGCCGGTATGAATCATTTCCTCAAAATACGATTGACTGAGAGGCGGGGAATCAGAAACTAGAACAGCGGTCTCGTCCCGGCAAGCCGGAGCTCTGCCATTCGCCCCGAGAGATTTGCAGATGGCCCGGTTGCTTCCTATGTTACGTGGAGAAGGAGATTGCTTGAAAGCACGTGCAGTACTCCCGTTCGCATTCCTGCTCGTATCGTGCGAGTATTTAGGCTTCGAGCCCCCGCAGCCTGTGAGTCTGATCATCGCCAACGTACACTGGCAGGATCAAGGAGTGCCAGACATCCCAATTGTACTGGTGCAGACAGGCGATACCGTGCGTACCGCTTCTAACGGCCTGGCGATATTCTCTGTCTCCCCTGGTCGTTATGTCATCCGCGCATTCGGGATTAACAGGGGTGGTCCCGTTCTCCAGTACATCGATTTCGACGTCGAGGCCCGCCCGGGAGACATTGCAGTGGTCGATATCATCGATTGCCTGCCCTGTGACTGATATCGTGACGTTTCAGATTATCCCGGCTGCCGGCTTCTCGAAATCGTTCTCCTCTGCCTCTGTAGTCCCGGCCCAACCTTCCATCTCATTCGCAAGCTGACACATCGTGCTCAACTCTCCGCGATTACTCCGACCGCTTCAACTCGTTGCAGTCGTGTTCTTCAGCGTCTCCGGTGGCCCGTACGGCCTTGAGCCGCTGCTTGGCTACGTCGGTGGAAAGGCCGCCCTGCTTCTGGTCCTCGTCACACCAGCGCTATGGTGCATCCCGGCAATGCTGATGGTATTGGAACTGAATAGCATGATGCCAAAAAGCGGCGGGTACTACCACTGGGTAAAGCGTGCGTTGGGACCCAGCTGGGGATTCTTTGAGGGGTGGTGGTCCTGGCTCTACACATTTGTTGATCTGGCAATTTACCCGGCGCTCTTCGTGCAGTACCTCTTGTTTTTCTTTCCACAAATGGAGGCGGAGAGTGTTCCGATCTATCTCCTCATCATCTGGAGTTGTGCAGCGCTGAACCTTCTCGGGATTGTTCCCGTCGGGCGGACTTCCGTTGCCCTTGGCATCGGCGTCCTGGTGCCGTTTGGGGTTCTTTTCGCGTACTCCCTCTTTCACCCAGCTTCCACTTCATTCGTGACCCTGCAAGCACCATCACATCAGTTTGGATGGAGCGCCTTCGGCATGGGTTTGTATACGGTCATGTGGAACTTTCTGGGCTGGGATAATTCCTCTCCTTTCGCGGACGAAGTATACCACCCGGTACGCTCGTACGTGATCGCGATCGTTGTGGCGTTTGTTCTTATCCTTGGTGTTTACGCGTTCGCTGTTCTCGTGGGGGGCACAGCGGGCATGGACCTTGATGTCTTGCAGGCGGAAGGGTTTCCTTCCCTAGGGGTGCATATCGGCGGTTGGTGGCTTGGCGCGCTTCTCTCCTTCGGAGGAATGGTGAGCGCGCTTGGGCTGTTCCTCTCCATCCTTCTCTCGATTTCCCGCGTCCCCAAGGCAATGGCAGATGACCGGTTGCTTCCTCCTGCATTGAGCAAGCTGCATCCGAGGTTCGGGACCCCCTATGTATCCATCATCGTCTGCGCACTGGTCGTAAGCGTGATGGTCCTCTGGGGCTTTGCGGATTTGCTGATCATTGATGTCACACTGTACGGCTGTGCTTTGATGCTGGAATTCATCGCGCTGATTGTCTTGCGTTTGCGTCAGCCTGAGGTCCCGCGTCCGTTCAAGATTCCGTTGAACACGCCTGGCCTCATTGTGCTGATGATGCTTCCTCTGCTTTGCTTTGTTGTGGCGATGTCAGCAATGTTCTCGACGGAAAATATTCACATCAATGCGACACTGTTCGCCATCGCATCGGTGCTGACTGCACCGGCAGTCTGGATCCTTATTCGACGGAACAAACGGGAAGGAGCGTCGTAGACTGCCCACTCGGTTCAGTACGACCGCCAGACGGCTCACAGGACAACGCAATCGTCCATGAGGAGGTGGAGCTGTCCCGACATCACCCCTCCAGCGGTAACTGTTTCGGTGAGTAAGAAATGACAACGCTCGCGTTTGAACAACTCCGCTCACGGTGTGCCGGCAGGAAGCCGCTCTCCTCATCAGATGCCGCGGGCGTACCAGGATGTCGGAGGAGTGATCCGAGCAGTATTAGGGGGCGCGGGAACTAACCGGAATCTGCACGTCAAGGCAACTGCTCCCCGTCACTGCCTCGACCTCTGGTCCTGTTCCGCACCGGGCACGGGTGGAATGAATTCCATATCTGAGAACGCTCTGAATACGTGATCGGCGGACAGGACGAGGGCGACCCGCCGTTGATCCACATTGTAGGCCAGATCGACGCGGAAGATTCCGTTACCGAGATTCTTTCCACTTTCTATCTGGAGTCCAATGCCTGCCGCCGAATGGAATCTCTGGCCGCCAAATCCCTCACCCTGATTCCACACAACACCCGAATCGAAGAAGAACGACGCGCCGAACTTTAGAAACCCGACACTCAGCATAGAGAACATACGATGCTCGACGTTCACCAGCAAGAGCCGTTGCCCGGCGAACTCGTTGCTCCTGTACCCTCGCAATCCGGAGAATGACCCCAGTGTCAGCTGGCTGGTGGGCGCCCAATGAGACCCGATGGTCGTCGTGATCCTTCCGAGGAGGGTTTGGTTCGGCATCAATCTCCAGTAGTGGAGAGCAGTCGCAGAGAGTGTCATTTCATCGGGGGTGCTTCCGATAAAATACGAGGTTATCGAGGCCTTGTAGTTTCCTGAGAGACCTCCCCCGTAGTTAAAGCTCCCCTGACCGATGGCCCGCGCGAAGTAGTCAACCGAGCCGAGACTCGAGAAATGCAGATTGCGCCCGAGGGCCAGGCTGAGTTGATAACCGACCGGCACATCTTCGACTCTCCCGAAGTTTTCGATGTAGCTCCCTTTGTAGTACTCCCGTCGCAGTATACTCACCGAGCCAATCACCATGTCGACATTGTCAAACGGCCGCAGCTCCATGGAATCCGAGCTCGCCCTCATTCTGTAGTACCCCGCTGCAAGTTGCAGTTTCGAATCGGAGCCCGAAGACGAGGCAAGCCACAGGAGCTGGTTTTCCTGATTTAAGTAATCGTCACGGGCCACAATTCCATTCTGGTACTGGCGAAGTCTTATCCGCCCGAAATTCGCGTAGCCCCGGGCAGCCCATTCCGCTGCGTCAGCGTAAAACGGACGCCGAAGATCAAGAGACGCCTGCCTGAGCTCATCAGCGTTCCTGTACTGCACGGACGTACTCCACCACGTTCCAAACGAACGGGGTTCAGTGAAACCGATCTCCCCTCCGTTGGGATTTACCCTGTCAGAGAGGCGGTTATACCCCACGGAAACCTTCTGCCCCATGCCAAAGAGATTTTCTTCCCTCACTCCAACGCCGAAGCCACTCACGCCTCCCCCTACCTGGACCGCCATCGACGGACTCAATGTCCACCGGTCGTGCGCCCTCACTGCCACTGCAATGGTGCTGTTTGGGAGAGTGTCTGATGTGATGCTGATTTCGCCAATGAAGCCTACTCTTCTCAGATGCCGCGCGGACTCATCGACGAGGCGTTGGTCGTATGGATCACCTTCCTTAAAGAGGAGCTCGCGACGAATCACTTCTTCACGTGTGAGAACATGGACATCGTTTGCGAGTTTTCTGACGGTCTGGGCGAATTGCCCGACGGGCCGGAAAAAATCCCCAACGTTCTGAAAGAACGTGGAATCTGACTCATCAAACACCTGCCGTTGTTCAATCGTGACCTTTCCGACGGCAAAGATGTGAGTCTCCTCTCCTCCGAAGGCATGAGACCCCGACAGAACGGACAGTACCATCAACCCCCCAGCCGCACGGAGAAGCAACCGCGAATGCCATCGCACGGTCGCCATTGCCGTTGGCTTCTCATGCCGGGGGTGCAAAAGGGGGATCCACTGGGTGGCTTGTTCCGCCGGTGAGGGCCAGGGTCGTCTAGCAGGATATCGGAAACATGATAGAGGTGTCATGAGAGCGAATCCCATCCCACAAAGAAAATAGTTACGATCGACGCCTCACCCATCATCTCTTCTGAACGATGGACACCCCCGGAAATGCGACTGACTCACGATGGGTGCCGTTACACAATCCGGTTCAGATTGAATCTGGCGTGGTTTGGATTACCTTCGTCGTATCAATGGGGAACGACTGGATTGCTCCTGTCTTTGGTAGAGATTGAGATGTTGATCTGAGCATGAAACATACTAGAAACAGAGACAATGTCAATGTCTTTGGGGGAGGGGGGCACGCATTGCGTCCCGGTAGGGAGATGATTTTGAGGGCGATGGTGCACCTCAGGCGGCCGTCCTGGCTTTGTACCCTATGCCTACACGTCCCAGGCCCGTCACAATGGAACGGACCGAGGATCGTGTTCCGCTGAGGTGTTCCGCCCTCGGAATGTCAAGCCTTCTCTTTCCTGTGATGCCGCTGATCTAACCTGCTAGATTCTCTTGATTTGACAGATCTGGCGTTTTCTCGTTATGTCGTGGTCGAATTGCCCCCCCCGACAAATCGAGGAGAATTGCCTCGACTTTGAGTCGTTCTGCGAATTTGCTATTCACAGAATCCTCGATCGACCGTTTTCTATCGGGAGCAGCTCGTTGGGGGCTCAACCGGGTTGTCAACCGATTTCTTCAATTAGCTTCTCGTACTCCGATTTCGAGAAATCACTCAATGCAGGTTCTTCTCTTCTGAAGAATGACACCTCTCCTGCGTCGATGAGCGATGTGGTTAGTGGAACTT
>DAIUKN010000217.1:4386-5366 GCA_036848195.1 Bacteroidota bacterium | reverse complement strand
CGGGGCGAGAAAGGCCCTCGGCACTGACGGGTTCCCGCCGGAGATGTTTGAGGAGCTGCGGGCAGCACACTTCAGAAATCTGGAATCGCAACCAGGAACCGTGCAGGAATCGGTGGGCATGCTGGAGAACGGCCAGCTGCTCATCTCGGAACTCTTCGGGAAACGGTTCGGCGTCGTCCGGAAGGACGCGCCGGCGGATCTTGTTGTTCTTGATTACCTGCCGCCGACACCTCTCACGCCCGAGAACCTTCCTTCACATATTCTGTTCGGGCTCCGTTCGTCTATGGTGGAATCTGTCATGGTAAATGGACGCTGGATTTTGCACCATCGGCGGTTCGTGGACCTTGACGAAAAGGAACTTCTGGGCGGCGCACAGGAGGCCGCCCGAAAACTCTGGAGCGCGATGCATGCCCTCAAGCCATAACATCATCGGCACACGGCAGCGCCGTGTGGATGCCTGGGGAAAAGTGACCGGCAGGGCGAAATTCGCCGACGACTACAACATTGCACACCAGCTGATCGGGCGCGTTCTCCGGAGCCGCTTCCCACATGCACGGATCCTCAGGGTCGATACGTCAAAGGCCGAACGCCTTCCGGGTGTCGTTGCCGTGCTTACGGCCAAGGACATCCCGGGGAGCAAGGTATTCGGCATCGTGACGCAAAATCAGTACATCCTGGCCGAGGATCGGGTCCGGTACCTTGGGGACGGAGTCGCCCTTGTCGCCGCAGTTTCCCGCGAAGTTGCGGAGGAAGCGTTGCCGCTTATCGACGTCGACTATGAAGTGCTTCCCACCCTGACCGATCCGGAAGACGCCATGAAGCAGGAGGCTCCGAAGATCCATGGCGACAACAACACGTTCGTGCACCAGAAAGTCAGGAAAGGAGACACGACAAAGGGATTCTCGCAAGCCGACTTCACGATCGAACGGAAATTCAAGACGCAGTTCGTCGAACACTCCTACATTGAGCCGGAAGCCGTT
>DAIUKN010000217.1:0-4376 GCA_036848195.1 Bacteroidota bacterium | reverse complement strand
TGGCCTGGTCAGCCGGCGTTACGAGCCGCTTCAGAACAGGGAGGCGTTCGCGTTACCGGCTCGATCCAGAACCTCTTCTCATCGCGGCGCTCGGTCGCTGCTGCGCTCGGGATTGATCTCAACAGGGTCCAGCTCGTTCAAGCTACACTAGGCGGGTCGTTTGGCGGGAAGGATGAAGTCATGACGGCAATGTGCTGCAGAGCCGCCCTTCTCGCCCTGCGCACCGGCAAGCCGGTCAAAATGGTCAACACGCGCGAAGAATCAATGCTTGAAAGCTACAAACGACATCCCTACACTCTCTATTATAAGTGGGGTGCCAGGAATGACGGCTCCATCACTGCCATGGAGATCCGCTGCATCGCCGACGGAGGCGCCTACGCCTCGATGAGCCCGTTCGTCACCTGGCGTTCGGTTGTGCAGGCAACGGGGCCGTATCGCTGCGAAAACGTCAAAACTGACATCTATGCGGCGTACACCAATAACAATTATACGGGTGCGATGCGCGGCTTCGGCTCTCCTCAGGTCAATTTCGCGATCGAGTCAATGATGGACGAGCTGGGGGAACGGGTGGGGAAAGACCCTCTGGAGATCCGGCTGCAGAATATCCTTTCTCAAGGGTCCGTGACCGCAACCGGCCAGAGACTCGATCACACGGTCAGCCTCAAGGAGGTCCTCAACAAAGCCGCTTCCGCCGCCGATTTTCAAAAGAAATGGAAGATCTACCGGATTGCAGCCGCCACTTCGAAGAAGCGCGGGATCGGACTCGCGTGCAGCTATCGGGGTGTCTCTCTCGGGGCTGAAGGGGCAGACGCCGCAGGCGCCATTGTCTCTGTACAGACCGATGGGAGCGTGATCATCTCCTCCGGAGTGACGGACATGGGTCAGGGTGCGCAGAGCCAGATGTCGCAGATTGCAGCCGAAGTTCTTGGGATTTCAATGGATCGAATCCAGTTTCTGAACACGAACACCAGCACGGTACCCGACAGTGGGCCTACGGTTGCATCCCGCGGAACCATCATGGGCGGTTCGGCGGCAAAAAAAGCCGCAGAGACTGTTCGTGCCACCCTCCTGTATGCCGGGGGACAGATGACAGGGCTGCTGGCCGACAAACTCTCTCTGAAAGGCGACTACCTGATCAATAGTGCGACGGGAGAACGGCTTGCGTCGTTCTCCGAACTGGCGGCGGAGTGTTTCAAACAGGGAAAGCCTCTGATCGGACTGGGCTGGCACAAAGCGGCAAGGACCACGTGGGACGAGGAGAAAGGACAGGGCATGGCATACTGTACGTTCGTATACGGGGCCAACATCGCCGAGGTTGAGGTGGACACCGAAACCGGCAAGACGGATGTCATCGACTTCGTCTCAGCCCATGAGGTCGGACACGCGATAAGCCGCAACGGCGTGGAGGGACAGATCTTCGGCGGTGTAGCCATGGGGCTCGGGTACGGACTGCTGGAAGATTTTGAGATTGAAAACGGGACCCCCAAGCAGCTCAACTTCGATGAGTACCTCATCCCGACGTCCATGGATGTTCCGCCGATCAATCCAATCCTGATCGAAAACCCTGATCCCGCCGGCCCCTTCGGAGCGAAGTCCATCGGGGAACCGGCAAATGAGATCGCGGCCCCCGCGATCGTAAACGCAATCACGAACGCAACTGGAAGGCGGATCACCGAGCTCCCCGCCACACTCGAGCGGGTGTTGCTGGGGCATGCCTTGAGCAGAGGTGGCACCCGGGGTTCGCTCCAGAAAGAACTTCCCATCGACGGCGCCTGCAAAATACGACCGCGAGCAGATGAAACCGTTTGAGTATATAGAGTGTGAGTCGGTCGACGCGGCATGCACCGCCCTGGACAGTCACTCCGGCAAGGCCAGAATACTCGCCGGCGGCACAGATCTCCTGCTGGAACTGCGCCGTCCCGGCACACCGTCGCCCGGAGCCATCGTGGACATCAGCCGCGTCGCTTCCCTCCGCGGGATCCTGCTGAGCGAAGGGGAAATAAGAATTGGGCCGCTCACGACGCACGCCGAACTCTCCCGGTCCGGCGAAGTTCGGAGCCGGGCGGGATTTCTTGCGGCCGCGGCAGGTGCAATCGGGTCTCCTCAGATCAGGAATCGTGGTACCATCGGCGGCAATATCATCAATGCCGCAACGTGCGCGGACACTGTGCCCCCGCTTGTTGCACTCGGCGCCCGCTTGACTCTCCGCTCGGTCCAGGGGGAACGGGTCGTCGGCATCGACGCCTTCTTTGCGGGGCCCTACAAGGCACTGGCACAGGAGAACGAAGTGCTTACGTCGATAAGCTTCCCGCCGGTTCCGGCGAACGCGCGCACGGCCTTCGTGAAGCTGGGCCGGCGGAATGCCGTCGCTATCGCCCGGCTGAGTATCGCGGCTATGGTTACCAGTGACTCCGAGGGAATCATCACCGAGGCCCGGATTGTCCCGGGCGCCGCACTGCCGGTCTGGAAGCGAATCACCGAAGCGGAAGCCATGCTGATTGGTGCGAAGCCATCAGCTTTACTCTTCGCCGCCGCCGGACGAAGAGCCTCCGAAGCGATGGTCGCTATGACCGGGCGCCGATGGTCGACAGAGTACAAGGAACCTGTACTCGCCGTCCTTGTACGTCGCGCGCTGGAGATCTGCTACGCGGAAAGGAAAGTGTAGCCGGGTCATGAAGATGATGACACTTCATACAACGATCAACGGCCGCGATTGCGAAGCGGAGATCTCTCCAAACCAGACGCTCCTTGACCTCCTTCGCAACACGCTCGGGTTGACCGGTGCAAAACGAGGATGCGAAGTCGGGGAGTGTGGGGCGTGCACGGTGCTTCTGGACGGGGTTGCAGTCAATTCCTGCCTCATCCTTGCCCCACAGGTTGAAGGGCGGCATATCATTACGGTTGAAGGATTGGCCGAGGGCGAAACACTGGCGCCGCTCCAGGAAGCCTTCCTCGATCATGACGCCGTGCATTGCGGCTTTTGCACACCGGGTATGCTCCTGAGCGCGAAGGATCTGCTGGATCATACTCCTTCCCCGACGGAACAGGATATCCGTGCCGCAATTTCCGGAAATCTATGCCGGTGTACCGGCTATGTCCAGATCATCGAGGCAATCGATGATGCCGCCAAGAGAAATCGGCCACCTCAGCAATGAAACAGCCCTTGAGCGATCGCCAGGCCCGGGTGGAGGCGGAACGGTGCCTCCGCTGTTTTGACGCTCCGTGCACCGCGTCATGCCCCGCACACATCGATGTTCCCGGGTTCATTGCCATGATCCGGTCAGGAAATCCGATAGGTGCCTCCGAAGTCATCAAGTCGGCCAACGCTCTCGCCAATGTGTGCGGGAAAGTCTGTCCGGAGGAAGTGTTCTGCCAGTCGGTCTGCACCCGCGCGAAGCAGGACACACCGATCGCAATCCGTGAGCTCCACTTCCACGCAACGCAGCGTGAACTGAGTCGGGGATACTCCAGGCCCCGTCCGTTCCCCCGCAACGGCCGGTCAGTAGCGATCATTGGAGGAGGACCTGCAGGACTGGCATGTGCCTTCGAGCTCGTGAAATTCGGGTATCGTGTCGATCTCTACGACCGGACCCTTCCCGGGGGCGTCCCGCGGAACAGCATTCCTTCGTTCCGGCTCTCCGAGGAAGAGCTGCGAGCGGATATCGATTTTCTCTCCCCCTTTTTTGCCTTCCGGCAGGGTGACGTGAACTCGGAGCGTTTCCAGGAGATCCGGAAAAGTCACGACGCCCTGTTCATTGCGACGGGTCTCACCGTCGATAAATCGCTTCCGATTCCGGGAGCAGAACTCCCGGGGGTGACACCCGTCCTCGAGTTTCTCGAGTCAGCCAAGGTGTCATCGCCGGGGGTCGCACCGGGGAACCGCGTGGTCATCATTGGCGGCGGGAACGTCTCGCTTGACGCCGCGGCAACGGCGAAACGCCTTGGCTGCAAGGAGGTAACGCTGATCTACCGCCGGGGCGAAGCGGAGATGCGCGTTTGGAACAGTGAGTTGACTGAGGCCCGGAGTCGGGGGGTGCAGATCCAGTTCTTTACAAACCCGGTCGAGATTACGGGGGCTGATCGGGTTACCGGAATTCGGTGCCGCCGCACACGTCTCTCCGACATGCAGGACGCAACCGGACGGCCGATTCCCATAGACATCGAGGGTTCTGAGTTTACGCTCGAGGCCGATGCCGTCATCCCGGCCATCGGCCAGGTTCCCGGCGCGGACTTCCTTGGCCTTTTTGACCGTACTTCACAGGGCTACCTGAAGATTGATGAATCACTTTCTACTTCGCGCCCCGGAGTTTTCGCCGGTGGAGATCTCGTGGGAGGGGAAGGGACTATTGTACAATCGGTCGGCCAGGGCAAGAAGG
>DAIUKN010000216.1:0-5395 GCA_036848195.1 Bacteroidota bacterium | reverse complement strand
GAACGGGCAAACCTTCGGGCCTTCACCCGGGGCAAGAGCCTTTACAAACTGATCCGCTCAAACAGCCTGTATGACCAGGACAGCACGAATTTCTTCGGGGGGATCGATTTCTGGAGGGACCACTCGATCGCACCTCTCGTCGGAATCCGCCGGCAGCTGTCATACATGCGGGAAGGGATGTCTCCCGATTCCCTGCTTCTCTTCTCATCGTGGATCCTTGGCCGCCTCGATTCAATCGAATCCGGCTCCCCGTTGTCACCCCTTGCCGTCAGGATGATCGAGCATTGGAGGGGGGATCTCGAGAATCTTGTGCACGTGAGCTGCGGGCTTACGGTCAAGCTGGTACTCGACGACCCCGTGATCGTCGCCCGGCAACGGGTGGGATGCAGCGTGCAGGTGATTTCGGATCTGTGCGACCTTTCGGGCGTTCAGCTTCAATTCGACCTTCCCGCTGGTTGGGCCATGAATGAGGAAATCGGCAGTGCGCCGGAGTCGACAAATCATCGTCAAACGCGGCGCTTCACCCTTCAGGTGGGAGATCATCCGGTGCCAACCCTCCCGAGAGTGAAGGCGCAGTACCGGCCGATTGAGACACACGAAGAACTAGCTGTCCGTGCGACACTTTCCCTGAACCGCAACAGGATCTCATCACGAGGCATCGCGGCGTTTGATATCGCACCGCAACAGGTTCTTTCGCTCCAACCTCCAACGATCCGCATCCCACTGGCGCATGCCGCGAAGGGGGCCTCGTTTGAGTATACGGTGCGGAATTTCCTCCCTCACAAGACTGCCGGGCGCATCCGCCTTGAGAGTCCTGAAGGCTGGCGCGTGGAGCCCGCTCCCTTTGTTATAGAGCGGGAGGACAGCGCTGCCACGGGGCGCATTGTGGTCCGTCCTCCTGCCGACATTCGCGAGGGCGAATATACCCTCCGATTCAGGACGGAATTCGCGTTCGAAGAGGCGACCGTGCAGGTATTCGACGTGGCGGTGACCCCTGGGGTGGAGGTCGGTGTGATTCGAAGCTACGATACCACGCTGGAAAATGCGCTGAGGGAGCTCGGAGTGAAGTACGCACTTCTGGGCGATGAAGACCTGGCGACAGGCGACCTCCGGCGGTGGAAAACAATCCTCGTGGACATCAGAGCGTATCTCGTGCGCGAGGCGCTTCAGAAGAACAACCGGCGCGTCCTGGACTATGCTGCAGGAGGGGGAAATGTCGTCGTTATGTATCAGCGCGAACAGGAATGGAAGCCTGAATACGCTCCTTTTCCGTTCCCGCTCTCCAGAAAACGGGTGACCATGGAAGAGGCGCAGGTGGATATGCTCGCACCGGACCATCCGTTACTCCGGAAGCCCAACCGGATTACGGATCGAGACTGGCAGGGGTGGAAACAGGAGCGAGCGGTCTACTTTCCGGTCTCCGTTCCACCCGAATACACCCAGCTCCTGTCGACGCATGACCCTGATGAGCCTGCTCTCAATACGGGATACATCGTTACGGATGTTGGCAAGGGGTCCTATATTTACACCTCATTCGTCTGGTATCGTGAACTCAAAGAGCAGAATCCCGGGGCATACCGATGCTTCGCCAACATGATTTCGTATCCCCTTGTCCGCAAGTGAAGCCATGACCAGTGCCAACTGTGCAATTCTGGGTTCGGCTGGCTTGAAATCGCACCTGAAGACCCTGGGTATGATGCTGATCCTCGTCGTTCTCGCGGCGGGATGCTCGGGAATCCAAAGGAAACCGGTCGTGGTCTACTCGCCGCATGGGATAGACATGCTCTCCTATTTCAAGCGGGAGTATGAGAAGTTTCACCCGGATCAGTATGTCCGGTGGCTCGACATGGGTTCGCAAGATGCCTATGACCGGGTGAGGACTGAGCGCTCCAATCCGCAGGCCGATGTCTGGTGGGGCGCTCCGTCGATGACCTTTGCGCGGGCAGAAGCAGAAAGCCTCCTCGAGCGGTACGTGCCATCGTGGGATAGCGCTGTTCCACCTGAGTTCCGTAGCGCATCCAGGTTCTGGTACGGCACGTTTCTGACCCCCGAGGTCATCATGTACAACAACCGGCTCGTTTCGGAGGCCGACGCCCCGGCAGATTGGGACGATCTCCTCGATCCGCGTTGGAGGGATAAGATCATTATCCGCTCTCCGATTGCGTCCGGCACTATGCGGATAATTTTCTCCGCGCTGATTCTCCGGGAGAAGGAGAGGACGGGAAGCGTTGACGCCGGCTTCGAATGGCTCCGCAGGCTCGATGCAAACACGAAGACCTATGCGGCGGACCCGACGCAACTCTACCTGAAGATCGCGCGAGAAGAAGGGTGCATTACACTCTGGGATTTGCCGGACGTCCTGATCCAGGTTCAGAAGAACAACTACCCGTTCGGCTACCGGATCCCGAAGAGTGGCACGCCGCTGATCACGGATTGCATTGCCATCGTCAAAGGGGCCCCTCACCCGGCGGAAGCACGGCAGTTCTATGAATTTGTTACATCCATCGAGAGCATGGTTCTCCAGGCAAACATGTTCTCGCGCATCCCGGCCCGGCGGGATGTCCCGGCGCGGCTTCTGCCAGCCTGGATTACCACGCTTCCTTTCACTCCGATGCAGATCAACTGGCAGGAGCTGGCGGAGCACGAGCGTGAATGGATGAAGATCTGGGATGACCGGGTAAAAGGGTCAGGACGAACAAGTGCATCAGATCGCTGACATGGCATTTCTCTCTCTCCGGAATTTGACAAAGGTATTCGACGGGAAAGCGGCGGTGCGTGGCGCCTCACTCGAAATCCCGCGTGGTGAGTTCTTTTCCATCCTGGGCCCGAGCGGGTGCGGAAAGACGACACTCCTCCGGATGATTGCAGGTTTTGAATTCCCGACGTCCGGATCGATTGTGCTGAACGGGGAAGACGTAACGTCGCGCCCCGCTCAGGAGAGGGGAATTGGCATGGTTTTTCAGAACTATGCCCTTTTCCCGCACATGACAGTTTTTCAGAACGTCGCGTTCGGGCTTCAGACGCAGCGCAAAACGGCGAATGAAATCGCCGGGCGAGTGGAGAAGATCCTTGATGCGGTTCGCCTGACAGAGAAAACCCGGCTCTCCGTGACAACCCTGAGCGGCGGAGAGCAGCAACGGGTGGCCGTTGCGCGAGCGCTGGTGGTGGAGCCGGCGGTCCTGCTTCTCGACGAACCGTTGAGCAACCTTGACGTTGCGCTCAGGCTCCAGACCCGGGAGGAGATCCGGTCGCTTCAGCGGAAAACCGGAATCACGACGGTCTATGTCACACACGATCAGTCCGAGGCGATGAGCCTCTCCGACCGGATTGCCGTTATGGATGCTGGGAGCGTTGAGCAGGTCGGGACTCCGGCAGCCGTGTATCAATCCCCGGTTTCACCCTTCGTTGCCCGGTTTCTTGGCGGTGCAAACATCCTCAGGGTTGGCGGTTCGGTTCCCATTCCTCCGGAGGTTCTGGCACGGAGTGGGTCCGCGGTGGATCTGGCGGTCAAGCCGGAATGCATCACTCTCCTGGAAGGGCCGGTGCACGGAAGGCCGACGTGCATCATAGAAGAAAAGGAATACCTGGGATTTACGACGAATTTTGTCATCCGGATTTCCTCAGCCCTCGTTCGCGCAACGATGGTCAGTTCGGAATTCAGCCGTGGATTGAACGCTGGCGACGAGGTAGGTTTCAACATTGACTGGTCGCGTTCCACGACCTTTCCCGGAGGCCGGTCTTGAGGATCGGAAAAAGCGGCATAGTCCTTCCCGGGATCCTGCTCGTTTTGTTTTTCGCCGGGTACGTTCTGTATCCCTTCCTCCAAACAGCTCTGGCGAGCCTGGACGTCGGCGGACGGGTTTCCCTTGAGCACTACCGTGACCTGGTCGATCCCGGGAATCCTGCCAACCTGGAGGCGGTCTGGAACTCCGTCATGGTCTCGATCCTTTCGGTGGCTGCCAGCGCGGTAGCGGGCGTGTTTCTTGCCTTCGTGTTCACACAGATCGATTTTCGCGGGCGCCTCGCTCTGTCGCGTCTGGCTGTTATGCCCATCGCGCTTCCACCTCTGGTCGGCGTTATCGCCTTCCTTTTCGTTTTCGGTGAGAGCGGAATCCTTCCGCGCCTGATTCAGATCCTTCTCGGACTGGCCCGTCCACCGCTCTTCCTGGATGGCATTCCTGCGATTGTGATCGTCCATGCGTATTCCTTCCACGTCTATTTCTATCTGATGGTTTCGGAATCGCTGCGCCGCTTGGACGGCTCCATGCTCGAGGCAGCGGAAAGCCTCGGAAGTTCTCCGTGGCGGACATTCCGGCGTGTCGTCCTGCCGCAGCTGCGGCCGGCCCTCGTCGGGGCTTCGGTACTCACGTTCATGGCAAGTATGGCTTCCTTCTCGGCGCCGTACCTGTTTGCGGGAGGGAAGAGGTTTATCACGCTCCAGATCTTCACCACAAAAGTAAACGGCGAGCTCGATCTGGCTGCGGCCCAGTCAGTGATGCTTCTGACCGTTTCGCTCGGCTTCTTCATGATCTTCAATATGCTGGGACGGAGTTCAACAGGGAAGGGCGGATCCAAGGGGGTTTCCCGCCCGAAGGCGCTGAGAGTGCTCCCGGCGGTCCGGAGCATCTGCATCGTCTCGGCCGTTCTGCTGTTGGCGATCGAGATGTTACCGATGTTGGTCATCGTCCTGGTTTCATTTGCCCAGGAAGGGTCTTGGACTTCACAGCTCGTTCCGTCGGCGTACACGATCGAAAACTACCGGTCCCTTGTTTCCGATCCGGACGCCCTTGCGCCCTTCATCAACAGCCTCCTGATGGGAGTCTTGAGTGTCAGCGCGGCTCTGGTCATCGGTGTGAGCGGAGCCTACGTCCTGGAAAAGGGTGGGATTCGGAAAGGGAAGCTTCTTCTCGACACGATGCTAACTTCGCCCTATGCGATTCCGGGGACCGTAGTGGCTGTCGGCCTGATTCTCACATTCAACAGCCCCTCCCTGTTGAGCGGCAATACCGTTCTCGTCGGGACGTTCTGGATCTTGCCCCTTGCGTATCTCATACGGACATATCCGCTGGTGGTGAGGTCGACGGCAGCGGCTCTTGCCCAGATCGATAATGCGATCCTTGAAGCCGGCCAGTCCCTCGGGGCAGGACCCTGGCGCCGCTTTCGCAAGATCATACTTCCACTCCTGATTCCGGGCATTCTTTCGGGGTGTCTGCTCGCCATGATCGCGGCGGTGGGGGAGTTCGTTTCTTCGATTCTCCTCTATGCGTACACAAGCCGTCCGGTCTCGGTCGAGATTCTTGCCCAGCTTCGCGCGTTCAATTTTGGAACTGCTTCTGCTTTGTGCGTTCTTCTCCTCTTCACCATTCTCGGGTTGGTTACGATGACGAACGTCATT
>DAIUKN010000215.1:0-5397 GCA_036848195.1 Bacteroidota bacterium | reverse complement strand
GAGTCCCTTTGTTGCGTCGAGTATGGACTTGCGCGTCAACAAAAATGCTCCGGGGACCTGTTCCAGCTCCACGGGCGAGGCCTGATCACCGACGGGGTGCTCGAGGTAGCGATCAACGAGGTTCGGTCGATTGCGGCTCCACCGCTCCAGCTCCGTCGCAAATAACAGAACGTGCATGATGCTCGGGAGTCGTCGAACGTAGCCCCGCTGCCGGGATCCTTCATCATCCACGAGAAGAGGCAACACTGCGGCCACGTCCTCGTGATCCTCCAGGTAACGGATAAGCGGTTCAAGCTTTCCTGTGCCGAGAACAATATCGGGATTCAGCACAAGGATGAGCCGACCGGTGCAAGTCTTGAGACCGTCGTTCACGCCGCCGGCAAATCCCCGATTACTCGTATTCGCGATCAGTTGGACCGATGGAAACGACTCCCGCACCGCCTCTGGCGATCCGTCCCGCGAACCGTTGTCAACAACGATTACCTCCACACGCCCGGCAATTCCAGCGTCCCGGATGGATTCTAAACATCGGAGAACATAGGGCCTGGCATTCCAGTTGACAATGATGATTGTCAACAATTCTGTTTGGGGTGCAGACCGTGCGCTCACCGGGAACATCGTTCGACCGTCACCATGGGGAACCTGCAGGCAAGAAGTTCAAGTGTTGTTCTGGTGTAGGTGGCGCTTCAGAAAGGTCGACAAGTCTTTGAAGCGGCTCATGACACCTCTTGCCGTATACGGGACAGCCTTCCTCAGTGCTGCCAAGGAAATCAGAGTCATGATGGCGCTGGCAATTGTGCACGCCCAGGCGGCACCTATTGCCCCAAGCCATGGAATAAAGAGAAGGTATGTTGCCAGGCTGAGGAAAACGCTTTGAACACCGATCCAGAACATGGCGCGCGCCCTGCCGAGGCCGAGTAGCGCAGTTCCGGCCACCGCCATTGCCGGCACGAAAAGCGCGGGGATCGCCAGAATGCGGAGGATGGGAATAGCTTCGAGATACTTGCCGTGGTAGAGGATTTCGACCAGCGGCTGTGCCAGGAATCCGTACACAAGGAACAACGGGAACATCACAATACTTGCGAAAAGTATCCCCTTCTCAACAAGGACAACGAGTGAGGTTGTATCGCCCCGTGAAGAAAACTTTGATGAAGCCGGCACGATGAACATCTGGACAACCTGCGACATCATGTCATAGGCCCGTATGAATACCTTGACTGAGTTGTACAGTGCCAGTTGACTCACGCCTGCAAAAGCCGACAGAATGAACGTGTCCGCTTTGGACCCGACAAAGCCGCTGAGGCTTGAACCGAGTGTGTATTTTCCATATTGCCACACGGCGCGAAGATCTTGCTTGTCGGGGCTCCGGGTCAATCGCATGTAGCGCCGCGCAAGCTGGAGGCCGAGGAGGGACGAAAAGGCCTGGGACACTGTCGTAATCATTATGAGATTCACCGCGGAATCGAATTTGTAGAGTCTGGACCAGACCCACACAAGGAGCGGCGCCCCGAGGAAATGGACCGCATCGACCCAGAATACCTCTTTGATCTTCAAATTGGCCTGCAACAGGGACAACGCGATGTTTCTGGGATGAGCCGCAACAACCATCAGCGGTAGATACAAAATCAGAGTTGGCAGTGCTTCGGACTTGAAGAGCGCACCCAATGGGTCACGGATCAACACGACCAGGGTGGTTGCCAGTGCCAGAAAGGCCGAGTAAAACATGACAGCGGTTGTGACCACGCTCGCCAGTCGAACATTTTCTTCTGCTGCGAATTTTATCAGGGGCTGTAATGCCAATGCCAAGGCAAGCCCCGAAACAATAAGGAAGATATCCTGAAACAGGACGTAATTGCCGTACTCCTCCATCGGCAGGATGCGAACGACAAGCAGTACGTACCCTATACCATAGATAACCGGCAGAGCTTTGTCAGCACCACCCCAAATCCCTTTCGGAAGATGTTTTCCGAACTCCACGTTTTTGCTTTCCTAACGGTCGGGAAATACGGGAACCGTTGCGGCCAACGGCATCTGGCAGGAATATGCGATCAGGTCTTCCTCGAATTCGGCGATTGCATGAGCAGCCGTTTGAAGGCACCTTTGGCAGTCAGCAATGTCTTTTCCCAGAAGGGGTACGCCGGCCCGGGAGGTTCCACGGGTAAAGTCCGGACTCCAGTTGTTTTCCTGTACGGTTTACTCACTGGACCCTTCTCGATGACAAGAATGCTGTCATAGTAATGCATGGCGTAGGTAGACGTTGTGAAGTCGGAAACCCTGAAGCGTGATGGATTCTCAGAATGCCAGGCGTGAAGCTTGTCGATGAGATCCTTGCTGTAGTCGATGAAAGTCCCGCGCCTCCGATACCCTCCTCCGTATATCCTCCAGTATGAAGTATGGAGATCCTCGCAGACGTAGAGCCCCGTGGGCGACAGATGCGGGTAGAGGACTTCGAAGGAATTGATCTGCTGTGTCATCGTGTGTCCACCGTCATCGATGACAATGTCAATGCGTGGGACCTGATCCTTCAATCGGCGCAAAAAGTCCTTGTCACTTTGATCGCCAATCAGAATCGTGGTCTGATCGTCCTCGAACTTCCTGCAATACGGATGCATGTCCACGCCAAAGAGTCTCGCTTTGTCGCCAAAGTACTTCTTCCACATTTGAAGGGACCCACCATGATAGACGCCGATTTCAAGCAGATGCACATCTGTGCCCCGATAACGGGAAAAGAAGCGATCATAAATGTCGAAATAGTGCGGCCATTTGTCTATGAGGTTTCCCGGATTGTTCTCAAAGTACTGTCTGAGATCATTCATACGGAATAGTCAAAATGTGGAGTCATGGGCTGATTATGCCGGACAAAAACGCCAAACCCCTTCTCACGGAAGGGGTTTGGAGAGCGCAGCCACCCCTCTAAACCTGGGACTGCAGGCCGGAATGTCTCATGAGGCCCCGAGGGACATCTCAGGTCCAGCGAGTCGGTTCAGGGCCTATCACCCCTCAATCTACAGAACAATCATCAATCTATCAAGGGGCTTTCCGTCGGCCGCTGCTCTCGTCCTTCGAGGTCTGACCTCCGTGGTCACCGGGCATCACCCACTTATCCCCCTCTCATCAGGATGTCCGTCCACTTCCCGGAGACATACTTCGCATTCCCAATGGTGGTGAATGAGTGCACGAAAGCGAGGTTGCATAGAGTGGAATTCCCACCGGCCCCGCTGGTCGTGGCGTACTCACCAGCAAGAGTCTTCCGCACCACGGCAAACGGACAGTGCACCTCCTCCCCTGGGAGAACTCTTCCCATATTGTACCCTCCAGGGGTGGCCTTGACCATCACGGCCATCGAGCTCATGGAACGCATCAGGAGAAAAAACCAGCGGGTCGCCGCGTCAACCACGGACGCGTTCAATCCGCCTCTTCAGATAGGAGCGTCTGGACTCCCGGGGCAATCCTCGAAGGACGAGCCGGAATTATCTGGAAATCTGACATGCCGGTTTCAAGCCGCCGGCGTCGAACGAACCCTGTTCCTTTCGAACTCCTCCCTGATCCATTCCAATTCCTCCTGATTGGTGATGGTCTTGATTGCTGAAAAAGCGGAACCGCAATTCGGACAGAAAAGGGCCTTTGCCGAGAAGACTTTCTGCAAGAGCCAGCTCCAGGTAATCGTGATGTTCTCGCTGCAGGAAGGGCAATGAATGTGCACACGGTGATCCGGTGGGTGGATCATTGTCTTGCGATCGTTACCATTCTGAACGTTCTTTTCAAACTGTTCCTTGTACCATAGTCCGTAGTGATGTCTCGCCCAATGCCGATCGACGTAGCCGGAAATCATTCCTGAAATGCCTGTGCGCGTCTCTGGATTTACGGTCGCCATATAGATGTGACCAAGCATGGTGGGCGTTACCAGAAGAGCCAGCAGGCCATGCACCAGCCAGGCGGCCCAGGCAACGGTCTGCGTCCAGATCATGATCCCGGTCAGAATGAAGATCGGGCAGGCAACCATGACCGACATGAAGTTCACCTTCTCCGCCGCATTGAACTTCCCCTGTTCGGGGAGGACGATCTTCTTGCTGATCGCCGCGAGCCCCATCAGAGCGAGCCACTTAAGATCATTGAGGGACCATCGCCAGGCGCTCTTGATATTGTAAAGATGGACGTTGTATTCCTTTCGGTTCTTCAGCATCACGATGGCGGGGAATACGATGAGGGCGATACCCGACGCCCGGTGGATCACGGCGAAGAGATCCCTCAATGGGCGCAGCGGATCGGGATTGTAGGCAAGAACGAGGATTACTGCACTCAACCAGCAAACCATGAACGGTATGGCGATTGCCCAATGCAGCATCCGCTCCGATTCCCGAAATCGCAAGACGTTGCCCCCTGCAACCGGTCCGCTCTTCTTGCCGGATGCCGAACCGGTGTGAACGTGCTTCAAAGAAGGGCTGGCGGGAATGAGTTCGCGATGAACCGACGGGCGAAAGCGCTCCTCCGGTCGGTTTTCAATCAACGAAGCGGGCGAAATCTTACCGGGTGGCGCTGGCTTACCGCCGAGTGAAGCCGGCTCGGCGTGCTTGACGGGGTTCGAATCAAGAAGAACCACCCTGTCTCCAGCATGAATTGGGCAAGGTGCCGTTGGGATGTATCGATTGCACTTCTGGCAATAGTATGATACCATGCGCAGTTTTCCTCGACGAGAATGCGTTGCCTCAAAAAAGACCTATCCATGAACGTACTGCAAATGGGATACCAATCAACTATTGTCAAAATTTGGGGGATATTGAGAGAGGGGGTGTCGAAAATCGTAGATTTTACCCGTCTTCTTAACCACCTGAGAGGATAGCCCTTCAATCTCTAGACCTAGACGATGTGCAGCTTGGGTATCTGATGCCGATGGCAATGAAAAGTTGTGAGGTGGTACGGGTGCATCTGCATCGCGGCCTTTTGTCCCGGTTTGCACCGCACACCCGAACCTGAACGTTCTCGCCTTCAAACAGGACCCTGTAATTGCTTACCGTTATCGTCATTCCGACGGTTAAGCCGTTATCGTCCACTCCTCGCCGAATCTGCCAACTCGTTGAGTCGTCAACCGACTCGTCACGAGCCGATCAGGTCGTAGACGTCCACCGGCTACCGCTTCTGCCTGCACGACCCATTCCGGTCATCTCGGCTTGAAGAGGCGTCTGACTTCGTCAAAGGAGATTTGCCACACAACACCGGAAGGCAGAAAGCCTTCGAATGTCATGTCGCATATTTCAGCTGCTAAAAGAGCTCAATCAATCATGCCCCAGGAGCTCGGTACCGGACCGACTTCTTGGCCGCTGCGTCAATCTCTTCCGGTGTCATGAGAGGAATTGTCGTGAGTCGCGCACCGCCCGCCGCACCGACCGAGAGGCTAAT
>DAIUKN010000214.1:0-5401 GCA_036848195.1 Bacteroidota bacterium | reverse complement strand
AGTCCTCCACGAAGCATTCATTCGGTCCGCAAGCCACTATTCCCTTGATGAGTTCTCCGCTGCGTTGCGTCAACACGTGGAGGCGTCGTCCGACCCCGACATGCTCCTGACCAACCTTGTGCGATATGAAGAGGCGTCGGTCAGCAGGGCTTCCTTCTTCAACGACTTCATCCACTATCCTATCGTAGCGGACTTGCTCGCCAAGATATTCGGCACTTCACAGTACTTTGCCGACATTCTCGTTCGCGAGCCCGAGGTTTTCCGGTGGCTCACGGCTTCAGATGCCCTGATCGAAGAAGTGAAGGGACCTCATCTCCGGGCCGAAGCAGGTCGCATCGAGCAGACATTTCAGAGGCCCGAACGACGGCTCGATGCGCTCAAGCGCCTCTACAGAAGAGAGCTTCTCCGGATAGGCGCACAGGACCTCCTCGGAGTGGCAGATCTGTTGCGCACGACCCGACAGCTTTCAGTTCTCGCCGATGTCCTTGTTGATGCAGCGCTGAGAGTGGCCGTTGCCCAGGTGAGCGAGCGCTACCCCGTACGCCCGGACACGACCATGGCTGTCATCGGGTTGGGAAAACTCGGGGGGGGCGAGTTGAACTACAGTTCGGACATTGACGTCATGTTTGTCTATGGCGAAGAGGGAGAAATCAGCGAGGACACAGGGATGTCCGCCGGGAAGGGAGGCCACGGGAAGAAGGGGAGTGGGAAGAGAGTCGGGACCGGGACGCTGAAGCACACCTACCACGAGTATTTCAACAAGGTTGCGGAGCGCCTGGTGCAGAATCTCTCTCAGCCGTCGGCGGAAGGGCACCTGTATCGGGTGGACACCAGGCTCCGGCCCGAGAGCGGAGCCGGGCCTCTTGCGCGGTCGCTCAGGAGCTTTATGGTGTACTATGAATCGCGCGGCGAGCTGTGGGAACGCCAGATGCTCATCAAGGCCCGGCCGATTGCGGGGGATATCGACCTGGGCATGGAGTTTGTGCGACAGCTGGAGCCGTTTGTGTATCCCCGGACTTTTCTCCTGCACCCGGCGGAATACGTGATGCGCATCAAGGCGCGCATCGAGGCTGCGGTTCGCGGTGAGGACAATATCAAGCTGATGCCGGGCGGGATCCGGGATATCGAGTTCGTCGTCCAGACGCTTCAACTCCTGAATGGGGGCACACGATCCGGCCTGCGCAGCGGCAACACCCTGCTGGCCCTTGCCGCGCTCGGGGCTGAAGGCTTGCTCCCTGATGATGAGGTACGGGATCTGGGTGAAGCATACCGATTCTACCGGACGCTTGAGCATCGCCTGCAGGCGATGCTGAACACCCAGACTCACATCGTGCCGCAGGATGAGCGGGTGCTCGAAGCCCTCTCGAAGCGGCTTGGACTCGGCTCCGCTGCAGAACTGCGCGCCGCAAATGCCCGATACCTGGCCAGGGTCCAGAGCGTCTTCGCCCGGGTCCTTTCCGTGAAAGAGACGAAGGGTGAAAAGGGAATTCTTTCTGTGATCGAAGGCGGCGTGCCGGAAGAAGCGCTCTACGAGATCCTGGGGTCCCTGAAATTCACCGACGTCCGCCTCGCCTTGCGCAACCTTCGCACGCTCACTTCCGGGAGTTCGCTGACCGGTGCCCGTGACCTGGATGCCCGCACGAGGGACGCTTTTCGCGCCATCGCCCCTGATCTCTTCCGCGATCTGGCGGCCACGCCAGACCCGGACATGACCCTCTCCGGACTCACCGGTATCGTGGCAGCACAGAAGATTCCAGACGCGATCTATCGTCAGCTTGCAGACGAGAGATTCCGGAGGTTTATCCTCGATATCTGCAAGATCAGCCCACGGTTTGCCCGGGGGCTTGCCAGGAATCCGCTCCTGCTTGATTCCTTTGCCGGTGACATCGCAGCGCTGGCCGAGGAACCGGCATTCTCCCTCGCTGACGGGGAGGACCTCCTGGAGTTCAAACAGATGCAGGAACTGCGCGCGGGGATTCGATATGTCCTCGGATTCACCGATTTCCCGGCCCTCACCTCCGAGCTCGCGCAGCTGGCGGATTTTGTCATCACCCGAGTACTCGGGGAGGAGTCGCGAAAGGCCCGGTTCCGAACAGTCCCGTTGGCGGTCTTCGCCCTTGGAAAGTACGGAACCCGTGAGCTGAACTTCGATGCGGACCTGGATCTCCTTTTTGTGGCGCAGACCCGCACCGCGACGGAAGCCGGTCGTGTCGAGAGCCTCGCGGGTGCATTTCTGCGCCGGCTGTCGTCTGTGGCGGAAGGAGGAAGGCTCTATGAGGCGGACGCGCGCCTCCGACCCGAAGGGAAAAGCGCACCGTTGGTTGTCAATATCCAGGCGTACGGCAGATACCTGGTGGAAAGAGCTTCACTCTGGGAACGGCAGTCGCTCACGCGGATTCGTTTCGTCGGCGGTGATCAGACTGTTCCGGATGAGGTACGGGCCATTCTGGAGACGGTCGTTTACGACGCTCCGCTGCCGCAGGGGTGGGTTGAGTCCACCATCGCGATGCGGAAAAAAATGGAGACGCGGACCCGTTTCCACGGCCCGGCGCCGATTGATATCAAACTCGGGGCGGGCGGGATGGCGGACATCGAATTTCTTGTCCAGATGCTCCAGCTGCGATACGGGCGGAGCGTGCCGGAGATCCGGTCGCGACGTGTCGACGAGGTTCTGGCGGCACCGGAGCTGAGTGCGCTTTCGGAAGGTGAGAGAACGTTCCTTGGCGGAACATATCCGTTCTATCGGAGGATCGAAACGCTGATGCGCATTACGCTCGAAGAGCGGGGGACGATCCTGCCGGAAGGGAAGAAGCTGGAGACCCTCGCACGGTGTCTTGATGGGTCGGATGGGCATGCCCTCAAGGTGCGCCTGACCGCCGCCATGAAGGAGACCCGCAGGTTGTTTCAGGACGTGAGTCGGAGGATCGCCTCGTGAGGAGCGGAGGGCGGTTCATATCGTCTCCCGCGTTTGCCGGAGCCATCGTGGGGATTGGCGCGTTTCTGGTCTACCTGCGGACCCTTGCGCCGAGCGTAACGTTCATCGACAGCGGTGAGCTTGCTACAGCCGCCTGCCGCCTCGGCATTGCCCATCCAACCGGGTATCCTCTCTTCACTCTCCTCGGATCGGTCGTGTCACGGATCCCTTTTGCCGCCGAGGAGATTCTCCGGCTCAATATTATGGCGGCCCTGCTGTGTGCCGCGGGCATCTTCGTTTTCTTCCTCCTGGTGCATCATCTCCTTGAAAGCGGTGACGGAGACCAACCGGTCGCCCCCAGGCTTCTTCTCCTCGGCGCCGCTGCCGGCGGTTCAATCCTTCTGGCATTTTCTGAAACGTACTGGTCACAGGCTCTCGCGGTCGAGGTCTACTCGCTCCATCTTTTCCTTCTTGGATGTGTTGTCTACGCTTTCGTTCGATCGGCGTTTCCGGGGGAAGAGCGCCGGGACGGGCCGGCCGATGCATGGTGGTACCTCTTTGCCTTTCTCCTCGGTCTCGCTTTCTCGAATCACATGACCACCGTCCTGCTGGCACCGGGGATGCTCTATCTGTACTATGCGACGCAGGGTGGAGGAAGGGGGGCCTGGACCCGGATTGGCCGCATGGTTCCATTCTTTGTTCTCGGGCTCACGGTCTACCTCTACCTGCCGGTTCGCGCAGCGCAGTCTCCCGTGGCAAACTGGGGATACACGGCAACCCTGGAGCGTTTTCTCTGGCATGTGTCGGGGAAGCAGTATCGTGTGTGGATCTTTTCATCCACGGAAGCTGCAGGGCGCCAGTTGCGATACTTCATCGGCTCGTTCCCCCGCGAGTTCGCATACGCGGGAGTCGTCCTGGCAATCCCCGGGATTGTCAGGCTCTGGCGGGTACAGAGGAGATTGCTGATCGCCTCGGTCTTCTGGTTCCTGACGTGCGTTCTGTATTCGATCAATTATGACATTCACGATATCGATTCGTATTTCCTTCTGGCATATTTCTCCGTTGCCCTCTGGGCGACGTTCGGTCTGCTGGGGACGGGTCTCTGGCTGACGCGGACTTTCTCCCTGAGGAACTCGATTGCTGTCGGGGCGATCCTGCTCTGTTCACTTCCCCCGTTGTTCGTGCATTATCGGGGATTGGACCAGAGCCGCGACACAACGGTCGATTCCTACACCAAAGCAATGTTCTCGTCCCTTGCTCCCCGTGCCCTGGTATTCTCCTACCAGTGGGACTACTGGGTGTCAGCGTCGTACTATTACCAGTATGTCAAGGGCTATCGGCCCGATGTGGCGGTCATCGACAAGGAACTCCTTCGCCGGTCGTGGTATCTCAGAGAGATCGGGTCCCGGCATCCCTGGCTCGCAGAGCGTTCGCGCCCGGAGATCGACGCTTTCGAGATTGAACTGACAAAATTCGAACATGAGCTACCCTACAACGCCGCAGTGATTCAGTCGAGGTACGAAAGGATGATCGCCAGCATGATCCGGGGCTGCATCTCCGAGAGGCCTGTTTACGTCACACGGGAGATTGAGCCGGAGTTTACCCGGGGATATCAACGGGTGCCGGAGGGACTCGCTTTCAGACTCTGGGAGGACACCCTTTTCCATCCCAGCCTGCCTCTGGAGATGGCCCTGCCGGTGGGAGAGAACGGAGGCAAGATGGATGAGATGGTGAGGAAACTCTCTGTTGAGGCCTTTGTAGCGCGTGCCGATTACTATTATAGAGTCGGGAAGGACCCGGAAGAGGCGGAAAAGGCCATGAAAACAGCTGCCTCCCTGGATCCCTCGAATACTGCCCTCCAGCAGCGACAAATCCGCCTGGCAAAATAGAAGGATCTTGCCCCCTTACGCTGAGCATCCCCGATTTACCCCTCATGGAAGGCTGTTGTGGGTTTTTTTCCCCGAAACGCCCAAAAACCTGTTGACTCTCAGTAGCAATTTATTATCTTGTTATGCTCAGCTCTCAATTCTTTTCCCAAAGCAGGCACCCAATTCTTCCCCCAGCCATGGACGGATGAATATTGGCATAGGGATGGTATTGCTTGCTGGCGTAGCTCAATTGGTAGAGCAGCTGATTTGTAATCAGCAGGTTGCGGGTTCGAGTCCCATCGCCAGCTCATGCGATGATGGTTTGTTGTCCGGAAGACGCCGGGCAGGTAGCGAAGCGGTCAAACGCAACAGACTGTAAATCTGTCGGCTCCGGCCTTCGGAGGTTCGATTCCTCCCCTGCCCACTTCAATGAATTGTGAATTTCGCAAGTCATTGTTCTGAACCGGAACGCGGGAGTAACTCAGTTGGTAGAGTCACAGCCTTCCAAGCTGTTGGTCGCGGGTTCGAGTCCCGTCTCCCGCTCTGAAGGAAGACATCGGGTCTGCTTGCGTAGCTCAGTTGGTAGAGCACTTCCTTGGTAAGGAAGAGGTCACCGGTT
>DAIUKN010000213.1:0-5413 GCA_036848195.1 Bacteroidota bacterium | reverse complement strand
CCTATCGGCTCTTTCTCCGGGTTGCCCGCCCGGGTGACCCCGACATCGGGGAAGCCAGAACCCGGTTGCGGGAGCTCCGGCGCTGACCATGGCCGGCTTGCGATTATGCTTGAAGATTCTTACCTTAAATCCGCTGGAGGCATATCCTGCCGCAGTGAGTTTCTCCGGTATCCCGGCCTCATCGGGAGTGCAAAATCGCCGCGACTGTAGCTCACCCTTCGATCCCGCTCGACGAGTCGGCGACAACGGCTTGTTCGTCGAGTCGTCGACCCGCCTGCGGCGGGCTCAGGGTTTCGCCTCAGGATCAGGGTTACACCAGAATTGCGCCTGTAGCTCAATTGGATAGAGCGTTGGCCTCCGGAGCCAAAGGTTTCGGGTTCGACTCCCGACAGGCGCACAAATTTTGCGGCAGTTCGCCATGCCGCCTGCATACGTTCCAAAAAAGAGGATGACCTTACTGCAATGCTGAGACCGAAAAAGAAGATCTCCAAGAGGGAGCTCAAAGAAGACACGCTGGTTACCTGGTATGTCAACGTCACGACCTGGTACGAAAAACAGAAGAAGAACATCAGCATTGCCGTTACCGTCCTGGCGGTGGCCATCATCGCCACGGTGGTATACGTGAAGAACCGGAGCGACAATAACGAACGTGCGATGGCCCAAATGGGTGACGTTTACGCTCTGTTCGATAGTGGCCAGTATCAGGCCGCAATTGACGGCATCCCGGAGCGGAATATCCCGGGTCTGAAGTCGATTGTCGAAAACTATGGCAGCTCCCCGTCCGGCGAGCTGGCGCGATTCTATCTGGCCAATGCCTATTACCAGATAGGGCGCTATGATGAGGCGCTGAGGCAATTTGAGGATTTCAGCGCCAGGGATGAGATGCTGACGGTTTCCCGCTACGCAGGGATTGCCGAGTGTTATGAGGCAAAGGGAGCCTATAAGGAGGCGGCTGAGAATTTTGAAAAGGCGGCAACGAAGCATGCCAAGGATGTCAATGCAGCCGAGAATTTAAACAACGCCGCGCGCAATTTCGGCCTCTTCGGCGATAAAGAGAAGGCGATCGAGCTGTATAAACGGTTGAAGAAGAACTACCCAACATCCGTCTATGCCCGCGAAGCCGATCGGTTCATCATGCAGCTCTCCGTCTGAGGCTGCTCTCCTTTCCTCCCGGTGCCAGGGGCACGAGTGAATGGGTCTTCTACCGGATAGAGCGCTCACCCGAGAGGTCTGGAGAATCTCGGCCCCGGCGGTGGCCGGTTTGTCGTCGCAGATGGTCGTGTCTGTCGTGGACACGGCAATGGTCGGTCGCCTTGAGAATACCTCGGTTGTTCTTGCGGCGATGGGGTTGGGCCTGCTGGCGACCTGGGCGATAACCAGCGTGTTTTCAAGCCTGGCCACAGGAACCCACGTCCTCACCGCGCGCCGCTGCGGAGAGCGCGATGTGGAGGGGGCGGGAATCGTGCTGAACAATTCTCTTATCCTCTCTCTTGTGCTCGGCGTAGCCTTCGGACTGCCGGGGTATCTCTTTTCCCACTCCATTCTTAGCTTCTTTTCTTCCGACCCCGCCGTCGCCAACGCGGGCACGGGATACATGCAATGGAGGTTCATCGGTCTCCTCTTCTTCCTCTTTGTTGTCTCCTACCGGGGGTTCTTCAACGGCATCGCGCACACGAAGATCTTCATGTATTCGGCGATCATCATCAACGTCCTTGGGATTTTTCTCAATTACATCTTGATCTTCGGGGCTTTCGGGTTTCCGCGCATGGGCCTCTCCGGTGCCGGCTGTTCGTCCGCAATCAGCAACCTTATCGGTTGTTTGTTCTTCTTCTCTGTAACTTTTCTTCCCCGGTACCGAAAAACATACAAGTACTATTCCCGGCTGGTGATTTCCAGGGAGGTCATGCGGCTGATCGTGAAGATCTCGGCGCCGGTTTCGTTTCAGAATATCCTCATTTTGCTCGGGTTCCTGGTCTTTGTCGCTATCACCGGCGTTATCGGGACTTCTCAACAGGCCGCCAGCCAGGTGGTCATTACGGCACTCTTCATGTCGTTCCTCCCTTGTTTCGGGTTCGGGATTGGAGCGCAGACGCTTGTGGGGCAAAGCCTGGGTAAAGGCGAGTACAAGATGGCCAAGCGATACGGGCTGGAGGCTGCACGTCTGGCGACCTATTTCACGGTCGTGCTGGGTGCGATATTCGTTCTCTTTCCGGATGCAGTGATTCTGGTGATCACCACAAACCGTGAAGTGACGGAGGTGGCCCGTCCCATTCTGCGTATCGCCGGAGCAGCGCAGATTTTCTATGCCTCCGGGATCGTGTTGGCGAACGCTCTCCAGGCCGCCGGTGCCACCGTCTATGTGATGTTGGTGGAAGTCCTGACTCACTGGGTGATTTTCCTCCCCTTCTGCTATGTTCTGGGGATTGTGCTTGGAGGCGGACTTTTTGGTGCTTGGATGGCGCTCCCGATATATATTCTCTCCTACACGGTGATGATTTACGCGAAATATCGTAAGGGCACTTGGCTCTTGATGAAGGTCTAAGTTCATGCGGTTTCGGCGGTTCATATACCTGGGTGGTGCGTTCCTGCTCGTGATCATCAAATTCGCGATCGATGTGATCGGGAAAAATGTTGATCTCGACCTGGGAGGAGTCGGTATTCTCCGTGAGCTTCTCGTCGCCGGTGCCTTTGTTCTCCTCTACCTCGTGATCAATCCGGTGCTTTCACGCCAGGATCAGAACCCTGCCAAGAAGCTCGGGCTGGTGCTGATCCTGACAACGGTCTTGCTGCTGACCGGACTCGTTGCGACGATTCTCTCGCTCGGGGGGTTTGACGCGAAGGGTCAGACACTCAGTCCGCTCGACTACCCGACATTGTTTATCGCGTCTTTTATCAGTCTCGTCTTCGGTCTGTTCGCACTGTTCGTTCTGGGGATGCTCCGGGGGCTGGTGCTCTACAACCGCCGACGCGGGGGACGACGCAACTTTTTCGCTTTTGTGGTCCTCCTGCTCGGCGCTGCGCTTTCCACCGTCATGCTCAAGCCGCTCGAATCCAGCACGATCACAACTGTACTCTTCGCTTTCGCCGTGGCTTTCGCCGTTGTGAATTCGTTCCGCCTGCCGTGGATCATCAACCTGACGAAACGGGAGAAGATTTTCACTCTTGTCTATGGTTTCTTCCTCTTTCTCCTCTTCACGGGGCTGAACATCCTGATCGACCAGAGTTCCGCGGTTGGGCGATCGCTCCTCTACTATTCCTATCCGTTGACGAAGGCGGTCTTTCTTACTACCATCTTCGCGAACATCTATTTCGGGATGACGTTTGTGAGCACACTGTTTCACCTCCCGACCGCCGAGGCCTTCGACCGGAAACGATCCGAGGTGACGTCACTCCACAACCTGAGCCGGTTGGTGACGCAGGTGTTCGATTTCAACGAGCTGGTCGATACTGTCACCACGATGACGCTGGATGTGTGCGAAGCAAAGAGCTGCTGGCTTGAAATCATTCACGAGGCGCCGGAGGCCTTCCCCGTCGTGATGGGTGGTGCCATGAACGGACGCAGGGGCGGCTATGCCGTCCAGGTAGCCGGGATGAAGAACATTTCCGAGGAGGAGATTGGCGCTCTTGTTTCGACGACGGAGCGGAGCCTTCGTGACGTGGTGATCGACGAACGGAAGGCCATCGTCATCGATGATGTGCGCAATGACCCCCGGTTCCGCCGGCTGAAGTCAACCGGTGTATCGGTGGGGTCCTTGGTCGTGGTTCCATTGGTTTCTCACGGAGGGCTGATCGGAGTGCTCTATGCGACAAAGGAGGCGGAATATGGCTTCGTGAAGGACGATGTCGACGTGATATCGGCTTTCGCCGATCAAGCCACCGTGGCGATTGAGAACTCCCGGCTGATCAAGAAGTCGATTGAGCGCGAGCGTCTCCTGAAGGAAGTCATGGTGGCACAGGAGATGCAGAAGAAGTTGCTCCCCCAGGTGCTCCCGTCGTCTTCTGCGGTCGAAATCGACGCCGTCTCAACGCCCGCGTTTGAGGTGGGGGGTGACTATTATGATTTTGTCCATCTCGATCCCCGGCGTATCGGCATCGTCGTCGGGGACGTTTCGGGGAAGGGAGTCTCCGCGGCCTTTTACATGTCGGAAGTCAAAGGGATATTTCAGGCTCTGAGCCGCATGTACCCCTCCCCCAGAGATTTTATGGTGAAGGCGAACGACGCGCTCGCAGGGTCTATTGACAAACACTCCTTTGTTAGCTTAATTTATGCCATTCTTGACGTGGCCACGGGCCGCCTCACGCTGGCCCGCGCGGGCCATTGCCCGATGTTGCTGGTCTCAGACAACGGCGTTCAGTACATCCGACCCGGGGGGATGGGGCTCGGCCTGACGGAGGGTAGGGTTTTCGAGGAGGCGATTGAAGAGCACGCGCTCCAACTGACGGAAGGCGACGTTTGCGTATTCTATACCGACGGCCTCACCGAGGCCCGGAACATCGTTGATGAGGAGTTTGGGTACGAGCGGCTCCTGGCGGGAGCGCAGCACGCCCGGGAGCAATCTGCGACAGGTATCAAAGACGAAATTCTGAGCGCGGTCAAGTTGTTCAGCGGTGCCGAAACACACCACGACGATCTGACTCTTGTTGTTCTGAAGTGGCGAGGAGCAGCCAGAGGGTTTGACACGGATATCGCGTAACGGGAGGAGTATTCCATGAGTGATTTCAAGATCGCGCAACGGGAGCGGGACAGCGTCAATGTGCTGGAACTGAAGGGGTATCTGGATGCCCACACCGCGCCGAAGCTTGAAGAGGCCTTCCAGAGCCTTCTAAAAAGCCAGCGCTTCAATATTGTGGTCAACTGCAGAGAACTCTCGTATATAAGTAGTGCGGGGCTGGGGGTCTTTATGGCGTTCATCGAAGACGTTCGCAAGAACAGGGGTGACATCAAGCTCTCGAACATGACGCCGAAGGTGTTCAATGTGTTCGATCTCCTGGGGTTCCCGCTCCTCTACGAGATCGTCAAGGATGAACAGGAAGCCGTGCGAAAATTCGCGGACAAGGCGAAGTAGACGGCCCGCCGTGAAAGTGCAGAGTCTCCATATCGAGAGTCGTACCGAGCGTCTGATCGCCGTCCGTGAATTCGTCTCAACCGCGGCGCGCGAATTCGGGTTCGCCGACGAAGAGGTCAGCAAGATTGCCCTCGCCGTCGACGAAGCCTGTACGAATATCATCAAGCATGCCTACAAGTTCGATCCGAACCAGAGCATTACCGTCCTGGTGCGGAGCAGAAACGGAGGATTCGAGGTCGCAATCCAGGACAAGGGAAATGTGTTCAATCCGCAACAGATCCCGACTCCGGATATGAAGGAGTACCTCGCGCACTTCCGCCGCGGCGGCCTCGGGGTCTATCTGATGC
>DAIUKN010000212.1:0-5418 GCA_036848195.1 Bacteroidota bacterium | reverse complement strand
GTCTCTGACAACTATATCTGGTCTCTCCTTCAGGGGAGAGACGGCAGGATCTGGGTGGGGACCCTGAATGCCGGACTCAACTCCTACGATCCGGGACGGGACAAGTTTGTCCGGTTCCGCCACGACACTGCACGGTCAGGGAGTATCTCCGGAAACAATATCACCGCGCTATGCGAAGACTCGGATGGAGTGCTCTGGGTCGGAACGTGGGGGGCGGGACTCAACCGGCTTGATCGGAGGAGCGGAACGTTCACCCATTTCCGTGCCGAAAGCGGAGACCCCAACAGTCTCAGCAGCGACTTCATCCGTTGCATCATCGAGGACCGGAGCGGTCTCCTCTGGATCGGAACCTGGAACGGACTGGTCACGGTCGACAAACGCGGCGGGTCGTTCACCAGGTACCGGCATAACCCGTCAGATAGGACCAGCCTCAGCGGCGACAGGGTTCTCTCGCTCCTCGAGGATCCCTCGGGATCGATCTGGGTGGGAACGCAGGACGAAGGACTGAACCGGTTTGACCGAAGAACCGGAACATTCACATGCTACCGTCACAACCCGGCGGATCCCACCACGCTGAGCGACAGTTCGCCAGTCGCTCTCTGCAGCGATGGGAGTGGTGGTCTCTGGCTTGCGACAGCCAGCGGCGGCCTGAACCGCTTCGACACGCATCTCGGAACGTTCCGTTCCTTCCGGAGGGGCGTTGGTGATCCGGCGTCGCTCCCAAGCGACCGGCTCTCTTCCATCCACCGGGACTCCACAGGGATTCTCTGGATAGGATCAATGGACGCCGGCGTCATCTGCTCTGACCCTATCCAAGCGCGATTTGTGCATATCAGAGCCATCGTCGGTGATTCCCGGGCCATCAGCTCTTCCAGCGTTCGTGCGATACGAGTAGACCGGATGGGTGCGCTCTGGATCGGAACGACAGGGGGCGGGCTTGACCGTGCCGGGAACGTTGATGGACCTTTCGCTCATTTCCGCCATGACCCCCGTGATCCACAGAGCCTCAGCTCGAATGCCGTCCTCTCGATCTATGAAGACCGGGGCGGCGGACTCTGGATCGGAACGGAAAACGGCGGACTCGACTATTACGATCGTCCCGGGAAACAATTCATCCATTACCGCCATGACCCGAACGATCCCCGGAGTCTGAGCGGAAACTCGGTCATGACGGTTCTGGAGACGCAGGACGGGACACTTTGGATCGGGACTACCGGGAACGGGCTGAATAGATTCAACCGAAAGACGGGCAGCGTCGATCTCCTCCTCCTGGGGTCCGACCCCTCGAAGGGGGCCAACGGGGCGAGTGTGTGGGCCATTCACGAAGACAAGGAGGGATTCCTCTGGCTCGGAACCTGGAACGAGGGGCTGAAGAAGTACGATCGTGCGAACGGAACATTCAGGCATTACCGGCACGAACCAGGCAATCCGGCGAGCCTGAGCAACAACACGGTTTGGTGCATCGAAGAAGATGCCGGCGGCAACCTCTGGCTCGGAACATGGGGAGGAGGTCTGGCCAAGTACAATCGGGCTGCCGATTCCTTTGAGCACTTTGGCGAATCCGATGGACTACCGAACAACGTGGTCTACGGCATTCTCCCTGATCGTCGGGGCAATCTCTGGCTCAGTACGAACAAGGGGGTTTCGAAATTCGACCCATCCACGAGGACATTCCGGAATTTCGATGAGCGGGACGGTTTGCAGGGTGATGAGTTCAACCAGGGGGCGTTCTGGAGCGGGAGGGATGGGACGCTGTACTTCGGGGGCGTGAATGGGTTGACGGCCTTCAATCCGGACGAGATCGAAATCAACAAGCATGTCCCGCCCGTCGTGATTACAAGTTTCAAGCTGTTCGACCGGCCGGTTCAGCTCGAGCGCTCGATCTGGAGCACCGATGAGATCTCTCTGTCGTCTCAGGAGAACTTCCTTTCATTCGAATTTGCCGCCCTCAGTTTCTCGGCGCCTCGCAAGAACCAGTACGCGTACCGTCTCGAGGGGTTCGACAACGACTGGGTACAATGCGGCACCAGGCGATATGCCGCCTACACACACCTCAGTCCCGGTTCCTACGTCTTTCGTGTCAGGGGTTCAAACAATGACGGGGTCTGGAACGAGGCGGGGGCGTCCATCCGCCTCGTCGTGAGGCCGCCGTTTTGGATGACCTGGTGGTTCGTGCTGTTGGGCCTGGGATTTGCGGGGCTCACGGTCTTGGGGCTCCACCGCTATCGGGTGAAGAGATTGTTGGAGTTGGAGCGTCTTCGCACCCGGATCGCCGCCGATCTCCACGATGAACTCGCATCAAACTTGAGCAGCATTGCAATGTTCAGTAAGATCGTCTCCGACACCTCCGCGGCCGAAGGGATCATCCCGCCGGAGCAGACACTTCTCCTCGACCGGATCACCAGTCTGTCGCAGGAATCGATCAGTTCCATCCGCGACATCATCTGGGCGATCGACCCGAAGCCCGGGACGGTCTACGACCTGCTGATGAACCTGCGGGACGCGGCGCTCCCTGCGTGCCGGGCCCGGAACATCGCGCTGACGTCTGCAGAGCCTCTCCGCGAAACGTTGCCGGGATCTAATCTCTCCCCCGAACAGCGGAGGAATCTCTGGCTGCTCCTCAAAGAAGCCGTGATGAACGCCGTCAGGCATGCCGGTTGCAGCGAGCTAGCGATCGATCAGTCGTTTGCATCGGGCATTTTGACCGTCCGGGTCCGGGACAACGGATCCGGATTCATCGCCAATGCCAGGTCGGACGGGAGAGGGATGGGGACGATGAAAATGAGGGCCAGCCAGCTCGGAGGGACACTTGAGGTAACCTCAAATGAAGGGGCGGGGACGACCGTTGAGGTCAAAGTGCCGCTGTAGCCCATTTTAGAACAGATTACCTATTGCCAGTCTGGTGAAACCTCGTGATACTTCAGGCAGTACAGTTCGAAACCACGATCTGGACCTGATGCCCATCGCCGTTGCCATTGTGGAAGACCATCCTGATATCCGGATGGGGACGTCGTACATTCTCCGTACATCCTCGAGCTGCCGCGTTGCCGGAGAGTACGCAACGGCGGAGGAGTGTCTCGCGGCCATCGACGACCTGACACCCGATGTCATCCTGATGGATATCCACCTGCCGGGCATCTCCGGCATCGAGGCGACGGCACGGCTGAAAGCGAAATACCCGCGTGTGGAGATTGTGATCCTTTCGGTACTCGAGGACGACGAGAACGTCTTCAAAGCCATCTGCTCAGGTGCAAGCGGGTATGTAACGAAACCCGTGATGCCGGCACAGCTGCTGGAAGCCGTTGAAGATGCATTTGGGGGCGGGACCCCGATGTCACCCCGGATTGCCCGAAAGGTTCTCGAACTGTTCCGCCAGAATGTTCCCCCGCCGAGAGCCGACTATCAGCTCACGCCACGTGAACTGGAAGTGCTTCAGCTGCTCACGCAGGGGGATGGCTACAAACAGATTGCTGAAAAGTTGTTCCTGAGTCCATTCACCATCAGGGCCCATATCCGCAACATCTACGACAAACTCCACGTTCATTCCAAGTCCCAGGCCGTTGCGAAGGCCCTGCGCGAGAAAGTTGTGCCGATGAAGTAGGCAATGCCTCGTGAAGGTGCGCGAGGACCTCGCTGCTTGCTTGTCAGGATGGTCTGCCTTATCTTGCGGATAATTCCTCCTGAAGAATCCGCAATGGACACACCACGTCGCGCTCGTCGCGTTTGTCTCCTGGGCCTTTTCACCATGGGCCTCATCAGCCTCCCTGCTGACAGGACGAGCCCGGTCCCTCCGCCAGCATGCTGCTCGAAAATCATGGCGGAAGAAGAAGACCTGGTCTACGAAGTCAGCTGGACCTTCTTCAAACTCGGTAGCATCCGATTGAAGACGTTCCGGGACTACACGGCCGAGGCGCATATTCACTCCTACGAAGGCGTTCCCTTCGTGGATCTTCACTCAATCCACTACACAAAGATGGATTCCTCCTTCTATTCGCGCGGATCCCGATCGATTGAAAAGAAGGAGAATGTGTGGACCGGGATGAACTACGTCTACGACCTGCCGAACAATCGACTGACCGTCGAGGCGACGGTGCAGAAGGATCCGCAGTCCAAACCCGACAGTCGGATTGCCAGGGACACTCTTCGCCTGGACAATCTCAACTTTATGGATGGGCTTTCAATCGCCTACCTGCCGCGCGCTTTTGTTCACTCGGAACAGTCGGTCGATGTAGCGACCGTTCTTTACGGAAAGCTCGGGACGACGACATTCAACTTCTCCGGCAAGAAGGTCACCGAAGAGCTGGATGCGCTTGAGAAGCCGGTAAAAGCCGTCGAGCTAACCGGAACAACTTCTGTTGAGGGTATTTACGGGATGACCGGCGATTTCCGGGGCTGGTTCAGCGATGATTCCGCTGCCGTGCCGCTGAAGGGGAAGCTGAAGGTCCTGATCGGAAATGTGAACGTTGAGCTGATCAAATGGAACCGGAAAGGATGGAATCCTCCGCAGTGATGCCGGTGCGCTGACATGACCAAAGAGACCGATCCGCGGATGCACTCCGCCGAACATATCCTTACGGGTACGCTGGTGAAGATGTTCGGCTGCGGCAGGCCGTTCACGACCCACCTCGAAAGGAAGAAGTCGAAGGCGGACTATGCCTTTACTCGTGCTTTAGCTCCGGGGGAAGTGGCGGAGATCGAAAAGCGGGTGAATGAGGTCATTGCCTCCGGAGCCCGAGTCCGGGAGGAAATGATCCCGCGCCCGGAGGCGGAAAGCCTGTATGATTTGCGCCGCCTGCCGGAGGAAACCGGGGAAACCATCCGCATCATCCACATTGGTCATCATGATGCCTGTGCGTGCAGCGGCGTGCACGTGACGACAACGGCTGAAATCGGGAGATTCCGAATCGTATCGACGACCTTCGAAGACGGCGCTCTGAGAGTCAGGTTCAAGCTGGAGGAGCCGGGGGACCATAGTGGGGAATAGGGGCGGGAAAAGCTGCGGCGGTCCTGCCCGACCGGTGGCTCACCGATGAAGGCTCGGATCGTCGCCATCGAGGGCGCTGGTGAAGTCGTCTTCCGCCGGAACCCGCGCGCGCGGAGAGTGGCTATCAGGGTGAGACCTTTCGACGGAGTCACGGTTTCCTATCCCCGCTTCATCAGCCTTGCGATCGCCAAACGGCTGGTCCAATCGAAGGCGGATTGGATCGTGAAGAGGCTCGGGGAAGTGGGGCAGCATGAGGAAAAGGCGATTCTCCCTCCGGTGCCGGGAGGAATCGTAACCCGGACTCACAAACTCGCGATGGTACCTCATCACGATGGGCCCGTCACAGTCCGGGTCCAGGGTGGTGTCATCCGCGTGCGGCATCCGGCGTCGATTGATCCCGCCGATCCGGCCGTGCGCCGGGCAATCCGGAAGGG
>DAIUKN010000211.1:0-5420 GCA_036848195.1 Bacteroidota bacterium | reverse complement strand
CCGGCCCCGCTCTTGCCGGATCATTCCCCGCCAGCCAAGGTCCGTCACCTTCCCGCCCGCGCTGAATTCCGCCGCAGAGAAACCATTGGAGCCAATGGAGCTGTTGAGCTGGACGTTGGTCTCCGAGGTCGGTTTTTTCGTAATGATATTCACCACCCCCCCTACGGCATCAGCGCCGTACAGCGACGAGTACCCGCCTTTGACCACTTCAACCCGCTCCACATTCGCTGACGTGAGGATCCCGAAATCCGTCTGACCGTTCTGGTAGCTATTGTACCGAAGACCGTCGACCAGGACGAGAGTGTTCTCTGCGGACATCCCTCGCAGCGAAATCGTCTTGACCGATGCTCCTCCTCCATAGGGGCGGATAAAGACTCCCGGAAGGCCTGCAAGCGCGGAGGCAACCAGACTACCGGGTTTCAGACTGATGAGATCTCGCCCAACGGGATTCACCGCGGAAGGGAGCGCGTGCAGGACGGCCTCATTCCGGGTCGCCGTGACGATGACTTCCCTCAGCGTGTACGAGACGGAGGCGGTGTCTACCGGATCCGGTGCGCGCGCACCTTCGAAAGCGGATTCAGGCCGTGCATTCGCCAGAGGAAGCCGAACCGGGGAGGCGACGAGAAGAAACAGTGCGCACGCAAAGGCGCGGGCAGGCAGACCATTGTTCATGCAGGTTCCTGAACGACAAACCCCGACCTTCAGGAGAAGAGTCGGGGAGCTGAACAATGCCGTTGCGCAGCATGATCTGTCCCGGACCTTCCCTCGAAGGTGCGATAAGGAGCATGACCTGGCAGGTCTCCTGGCTCCTGGCGCGACGTCATGCATGGCCTTCCCGTTCCGTGTATCCTCCTCGGAACAGTGGCGCGTGCATCGCTTTGCCAGTTACAGTTGCGGGGCAGCTTCCGTATTACACGGAATTCCCTTTTCAGCCCGGTGTGAAACCGGGTCACCAGCGTCGTTAGTGGAAATAGCAGTAGAATCTTCTTTCAATATAGCAGAGCAGGGCGGAAATGTCAAGAACTCCGGTGAAGTCGTTCCGTGAATTGTCTGGTCCATTGGATAACCTCCGCCCGGCTCGGTTCTCCCGCAACGAATCGGATGAGAGCGCTTCCAATGATAACGCCGTCAGAGTGCATGCTGAACGTGCACGCGTCGTCGGGGGTCGCGATCCCGAACCCCACGAGCAGCGGGTTCTTCGTCGCGTGACGGCGCACGAATGCAAGATACTCCGTGGCCGGCTTCGCGCTTCTCGATCCGGTGACCCCCGTGGAGGACACGCAGTACAGAAACCCCGACGAACGTCGATCGATCTCCCGTATGCGGTCCTCCGCACTGGCTGGCGTTACGAGCATGACCTGGGCGAGTCCGTTCCCCACGGCCATCGTCGAAAACTCCGCCGACTCTTCCAGCGGCACCTCGGGAAGAATCACCCCATCCACTCCGGCATCGGATGCATGCTGAAAGAATTTCTCCCTGCCGTAGCGAATGATGGGATTGAGGTATCCCATCAGAACAATCGGAATGGGCGACGACATGCGAATTCGGCGGACATCGTCGAAAATCGTCTCCAGCGTCACTCCGTTCTCCAATCCGATCGCTGAACTTTGCTGGATTACCGGTCCGTCTGCCATCGGGTCGGAGAACGGCATTCCGATTTCAACCAGGTCGGCCCCTCCCTGTTCGAGTGCAAGGACGAGTTCCACCGTGGAATCCGGATGGGGATACCCGGCGGTGAGAAAGAGGCCCAGCCCCTTCTCTCCACTCCTGCGACGCGCAGCCAGCGATTCATCGATACGGTTCATAGGTCGGTCCATGCTTTGCAAGTGTCACAATGTCCTTATCTCCCCTCCCGGAGAGGTTGACCACCACGATCCCGCCGGGTTCCGTCTGCGGCATCAGACGTTCGAGGTACGCGAGTGCGTGTGCCGTTTCAAGCGCCGGGATGATGCCTTCAACGCGTGCCAGGCGGTAGGCCGCCCGCACTGCCTCATGATCTGTCACCGCGGCATACCGGACGCGTCCTGAATCCTTCAGAGCGCTGTGTTCGGGCCCGACCCCTGGATAGTCGAGGCCGGCGGATATCGAATGGGGCAACTCCACCTGCCCCCGGGAATCCTGGAGCAGGTAGCTGAAGGAGCCATGGAGAACGCCCGGCGACCCCTTCATGAGCGTCGCGGCATGGCGATTCGTTTCAATACCGAATCCCGCGGCTTCCACTCCGAACATTGCGGCATCCGTGTCAAGGAATGGATAGAACAGCCCCATCGCATTGCTACCCCCGCCGACACAGGCAACAAGCGCGTCCGGAATTCTTCCCTCCCGTTCCTGCACTTGCGCTCTCGTCTCTTCGCCGATGACCGACTGAAAGTCACGGACCATCATCGGATACGGATGCGGTCCGACGACCGATCCGATGATGTAGAATGTGTCACTGACGTTGGTCACCCAATCGCGGATCGCCTCGCTCGTTGCATCTTTGAGCGTACGGCTCCCTGAGGTCACCGTGCGAACTTCAGCCCCCAGCATCTCCATACGCTGGACGTTGAGCTTTTGCCGCGCGACATCTTCTTCCCCCATGTACACCAAGCACTGAAGGCCCAGCTTCGCCGCCACAGTCGCCGTCGCAACGCCGTGCTGACCCGCGCCCGTCTCTGCGATGATGCGTTTCTTCCCCGAGCGCCTCGCGAGGAGGATCTGCCCCACCGTGTTATTGATTTTGTGCGCTCCGGTATGGCAGAGATCTTCACGCTTCAGGTAGATCTTCCCCTTGCCATACTGGGCGCTGAGCCTGTCCGCGAAGGTCAGTGGGGTCGGTCGCCCAGCGTACTCAGAAAGCATAGTGCGGAATTCCTTCCGAAATGCCGGATCACCCACCGCGGTCCGATAAAGCGATTCAAGTTCTATCAGCGCGGGCATCAGCGTTTCCGGAACGAACCGGCCACCGTAGCGTCCAAAGTATCCACGGTTATCGGGTGCTGAATACGGATGAAGAACTGTCGGCGGGCTGCTCATTTCAAAGCCTCCTCTCCCACGGCACGCCCAAGAACGGGTGCTAGCGTGCGGAGTTTCTCCATGAGCTCTGTGAAATGGTCCAGCCTCAGCGACTGGGAGCCATCGGACAAAGCCGCCTCCGGATTCGGATGCACTTCGATCATCAGCCCATCGGCACCGGCGGCGATCCCGGCCAACGCCATGGCAGGCACGACGTCCGACATGCCGATCCCGTGGCTCGGATCGACCACGATCGGGAGGTGCGAGAGTTTCTTGATCACCGGAACGGCATTGAGGTCGAGTGTATTTCTGGTATAGTGCTCAAATGTTCGAATCCCGCGCTCGCAAAGGATGACGTTCAGGTTGCCGCGGGCAAGGATGTACTCGGCCGCCATCAGCAGCTCTTCGATGGTGGCGGAGATGCCACGCTTGAGGAGGACGGGGATCCGCAGCTCCCCGACTGCTTCCAGGAGTCCGAAGTTGCTCATATTCCGGGCACCGATCTGGATGACGTCGGCGACCTCCGCAACGGCCGGGAGAGTCATGACGTCCTTTACCTCCGTCACGATTTTCAATCCGGTCTCCGCACGAGCCTCGCGCAGCAACACAAGCCCCTCCTCTTTCATCCCCTGAAAGGAATAGGGTGAAGTCCTTGGTTTGAAGGCACCGCCTCGTAGGAATCGGGCGCCGGAGGCCTTCACCACGCGTGCAGTCTGGATCAGCTGATCCCAGCTCTCGACCGAGCATGGACCGGCGATGATCGCAAGATCCGTTCCGCCGATCACCTCCTCGCCAACGCGAATCTCGGAATTCTCGGGTTTTGCATCCCTTCCCACAAGCTTGTAGGGTTTAGAGACCGGGATGGCATCCTCGACCCCTCGCATCGTGCAAAAGAGATCCGGGTCAACTTTTCCACGGTTCCCGGTAATGCCGATGGCCACCCGCAGAGCGCCGGGTATTTCATGTGCTCTGTAGCCGAGCGCGGAGATTTTATCCTTGACGTGGAAGATATCTTCGCGGGTGGCATCCCTTTTCATGACGATAAGCATGGAGATCCTCGTACTTTGGTTCGCTGCGAAACAGATACAACCGCCGACTCTCCCTCACAGCCACTTGCCTCCCCACCCCCCCTCGCGCCAGATCGTCTCTGGAGGAGAGGGTCTCTAACCCCCGGTGGGGACGACGCGGTGGATGGTGTTACATTCCCTTACCCTCGGGCAATCCGGTGAACAGGCCTTTCACCCCCCCTTCACCGCGTCCAGCAGTGCCCGGATCCTCTCTCTGTTCTTCACCCCTGGCGAATCCTCCACTCCGCTACTCACGTCAATGGCGTAGGGACTGACCACGCGGATCGCCTCGGTAACGTTTTCCGGCGTGAGTCCGCCCGCAAGGATGATCTGTCCGAACCGTTTCGCCCCCACAGCGACCTGCCAATCAAACGATCTGCCAGTGCCTCCGACTTCTCCCTCTACGAAAGTGTCGAGCAGATACGCCGGTCCGGGAAACGTCGCGAGCATATTCACATCAAAATCCGGCGCAACCCGGAAGGCCTTATACACCGGCAGCGGGTACCCCCTCATCTCCTCAGGGCGTTCGTGCCCGTGAAACTGCAGGCATGAGATCCCGCTGTTCCTGATAGCCGAAAGCACGTCGTGCCGGGGTGCGTCTGCAAACACTCCGACCGTTGAAACCAGAGGAGGAAGCGAGCGGACAATCGTTCCGGCATCGGCCGGTGTGATATACCGCCGGCTTGAAGGGATGAAGACGAATCCCAGCGCTCCGGCGCCGGCTTCGATGGCCGACTCTGCATCTTCTCGTCGTGTTATCCCGCAGATCTTGACTCTCATGTGTCCGCTACCCCTGCATCCCGGAGCATCTCTTGCAGTGCCACGCCCGGATCCGTTTGTCTCATGAACGTTTCGCCAATCAACACGGCGTGGAAGCCCTCCATGCGAAGGTCTCGCAGATCGCCGGCTCCCCGGATGCCGCTCTCGCTGATGCAGAGTGAATCAGGGGGGATGAGCGGCCTCAGGCGAAAGGAGGTTCGGATGTCGGTCGCGAATGTGCTGAGATCCCTGTTGTTCACTCCGATCAGCGAAGGCCCCAGGTCCAGAACGGAATTCAGTTCTTCTTCACTGTGCACCTCCACCAGAGCTTCCATACTCAATTCCTCGCAGAGGACTTTCAGCTCGCGGAGTCGCGCGTGATCGAGAGCGGCCGCAATGAGAAGAATGGCATCCGCACCGGCTCCCCGGGACTCATACACTTGATAGGGGTCGATAATGAAGTCTTTGCGCAGAAGAGGAAGGGAGCTGCGTTGTCTCGTCCGGCTTATGAACTCCAGTTTCCCTTGAAAAAACTTTTCGTCCGTGACGATAGAGAGCGCGTGAGCACCGCCACGGGCATACTGTCCTGCGATGAGAACA
>DAIUKN010000210.1:0-5425 GCA_036848195.1 Bacteroidota bacterium | reverse complement strand
CTTTTCAATACTCCTTCACGTTCTGGCAAGCCTTGCCCGCGAAGGAACGTCCGGAAATTTCATCGTCGTCTTTACCATCGGGGAAGAAATCGGGATGTACGGGTCGAAGCACCTTGACTTCTCCCCCTACAACGTCGCGATGGCGTTCGTCTTCGACTGCTCCCGCCGGCCGGGGACATTCATCCGGTCGGCGGTCGGATCCTCTCTCTATAAGGCAACGGTGACGGGCAGGGCCGCCCATGCAGGCGTGGCTCCTGAGAAGGGTATCAATGCGATCCACCTCGCAGCCCAGGCGCTCAGCAGGCTACCGACCGGACGGCTCAGCTCCACCATGACCTGCAACGTGGCGACAATAGCGGGTGGAACGGCGACAAACGTGGTTCCAGAACGATGCATCATCGAAGGAGAAGTGCGCGCCTTTGCGCCCGCTTCGATCGACGACCACCTCGCCGTCATCGACCATACATACCGGTCGGTCGTCGAACCGCAGGGCGGCACCGTGACGCTGGATACCAGCGTCGATTTCCCACCCTTCTCTCTTGACCTTTCGTCCACAGTATTCCGCCGGACCGTGGATGTCCTTTCGGCACTGGGGCTCAGCCCCAACCCGATAGAGTATCTCGGTGGAAGCGACGCCAACATGCTCAACGCCAACGGAACGCCCGCGGTCAATCTCGGCATTGGAGCCCAGAATCCGCACGCGAACGACGAATTCATCCTTGTCGAGGATCTCGAAATGTCCGCCGCCATCGCGCGGGCCCTCATCGCCACCACACGATAACCGTATGCTGACCAGACCTCTGCGATTCGCTGCCGGGACGATCCTTGCACTGGCCATGGTCTCTCTCCTTATGGGGGAGAACCTCGTTGCCGGCCCGCGCGGACATCTCCTGATCATCGGCGGAGGCCGACGCGGGCCCGAGATCATGAACCGGTTCGTTCAGCTTGCAGGAGGCCCAGAGAAGGCTCACATCCTCATTCTCCCCATGGCCAGCGGCGACCTGGACACCTCCGGGATGGAGATGGTTGAAGAGTTCACCTCCATGGGGGTGCGACATGCGGAGTATCTGGTTCTGAACCACGAACAGGCCATGAACCCGGTTTCCGCTGGAAAGATGGAGGGCGTGACAGGCGTATACTTCACCGGCGGCGATCAGTCGAGGCTCACGGCAGCACTAAAGGATACCCCTGTTGAGGCGGCGCTCAAGGACCTCTATGCCAAAGGCGCGGTCGTCGGCGGCACCAGCGCGGGAGCGGCGGTCATGAGCGAAATCATGATCACGGGCGACGAGCGCCAGAACAAGGATACGGTGAACGCCTTCGTGTTCATCAGGAAGGACAACATCATTACCCGTCCCGGGTTCGGATTCGTGACAAAAGCGATCGTCGATCAGCATTTCGTCAAGCGAAAGAGACAAAACCGGCTGATCTCCCTCGTTCTCGAACATCCGACCCTGCTCGGCGTCGGAATCGACGAAGCGACAGCCATTGTGGTGAACCCTGACGACACCTTCGAGGTCTTGGGAACCTCCACCGTCGTCGTCTACGACGCTACGCACGCCACAGACATCAAAACGGACTCGAAAGGGAACCTGTCCGCGGCCGGCATGATCATGCACATTCTCGCAAACGGCGACCGGTTCGACCTTGCCTCCCGATCCCCGATCTGTGGAGGAGATTATCGGTGAAGGTACAGTTCAACACCCTGGCGATGATCTTTGCGGTGATCGTGCTCGTGGCGGCGATCACATGGATTGTCCCCGGCGGAGAGTACCAGCGCGTGATCAAAGACGGGCAGACTCTCGTGAATCCTGATTCGTTCCGGTTCGTGGACAGCACACCTCAAGGCCTCGGCGCGGTCCTCATGTCGCCCGTCAAGGGATTCATCCAGGCGGCGCATATCATCGCATTCGTCTTTCTGATCGGCGGTTCCTTTATGGTCATTCAGAAAACCGGGGCCGTGACGGTGGGGGTCCAAAAGATGGCGATGACGTTCGCAAAGAAACCTCACCTGCAGCGCTTCTTTATTCCGGTGGCGATGACCATCTTCTCGCTGGGAGGCGCCGTGTTCGGGATGTCAGAGGAGACAATGCCGTTCATCCTGATCTTCATCCCTTTTTCCCTTTCGCTCGGATATGATTCCCTCGTCGGAACGGCGATCCCCTTCCTTGGAGCGGCGGCGGGCTTCGCAGGGTCGGTTCTGAATCCGTTTACCGTAGGCATCGCACAGGGCATCGCCGAGATCCCGCTCTATTCCGGGTTGGGTTACCGGGTCATCATCTGGATCCTGAGCACCTCGTCGATGATCTTCTTCGTCATGCGCTATGCCGGGAAGGTTAGAGCGAATCCGTCAATATCCCCTGTGCATGACATCGACCTCGCGAGGAAGCACGAGTTTCATCTTGACAGCGCGGAACTGGTTGACTTCACCCGGCGGCACAAGCTCGTCCTCGCGGCGTTTGCGCTGGCTATGGCTTTCCTGATCTTCGGCGTGCTGAAATTCGGATGGTACATCAACGAGATCGCCGCATTGTTCCTCGGCATCGGCCTTGTGTCCGGGATCCTGGGCGGCCTGAAGGCCGGTCAGATCACCGATGCTTTCAAAGAGGGAGCACGGGACATGATGGGCGTCGCGCTGATCATCGCGTGCGCGCGTGCAATCCTGGTTGTCGCGACGGACGGCAGGATCCTCGACGTCATGCTCTACAGCCTCGCCAGCGTGATCACGCATCTCCACCCGATCGTCGCCGCGCAGGCAATGTTTATCACACAGGGGATCATCAACTTCTTCGTTCACTCCGGATCGGGCCAGGCAGCATTGACGATGCCCGTCATGGCCCCTCTGGCCGATGTAGTGGGGATAAGCCGTCAGACTGCGATCCTTGCGTTCCAGTTCGGCGAAGGATGGATTAACCCGATTCTCCCCACCTCCGGCGTGACCATGGGGGTTCTCGGCCTTGCAGGCATACCATGGGAGCGATGGTTTAAATGGATGCTCCCGATCCAGCTTTATTTTTTCATCCTGGCGCTCCTGCTTCTGATTCCACCGTTCATATTCGGGTATCGTTGAGCTTATGAAAACGAGGAGAACGCGGGCGAAGCGGGGCACGATCGACCTCAGAGCGCTGATCCAGGCAAAGTATCCTCTGCTCCCCGACAATCAGAGAAAGGTCGCCGATTTTCTTGTCCAACGCGCCGCTGACGTTCCGTTCCTGTCCGTTGTCGAAATCGAACGCCTGAGCGGAACAAGCAAGGCGACGGTGGTCCGGCTCGCGCAGAGCCTCGGGTTCTCGGGATTTCTGGAACTCCGTGCCCGGCTCCTGGAGGGAATTCAAACACAGATCCAGAAGGCCGACCAGTTCTCCCTCCTCAGCACGTCCGAACGCAAAGGGACGCTCAGTTCTGTGGCCCACCAGGACGTGAAGAACATCAATCAGACGATCAACCATCTGGACCGGGAGACCTTCATGGCCGTGGCCGGAATGATCATCAAGGCCTCTCACGTGTATACGGTCGGCCTCGGAATCTCTTCGTTGATGTCCCAGATTCTGGCCTATTCGCTCAACCAGGTTGCGGTACGGGCCACCCCCTTTGTTCATGACTATGAGACGTTCGTTGAGCAGCTCCCGTTTCTGACCCCATCGGATCTCTTGATCGCGTTTTCGTTTCCTCCCTATTCCCGGGAAACCGTGGACGTTGTCAAGACCGCCGAAGGGCGGCACATACCGGTTGTGGGAATAACGGACAAGGTGACCTCTCCCATCAGTTTTCATTGTGTGCACGTGCTTCCCATCCGTAGCCAGAATATGCTCTTCACCAACTCGTTCTCAGCGATCTCCGTGGTCATCAACGCCCTGGCCACCGAGGTCGCCGTCCGGAATCGGTCGAAAGCGGTCAGAATGTTGAAGCAAATCGAGCGGCAGCTCCACGAGAGCGGCCACTATACGTCCGCATAGCGGCAAGCGGCGTTCCAGGCAACCTTCTGCCTTCATCATTTCTGGTTCGATTTTGGATACTCCCGTTGTCACGGGGTGAGTATCGAACGAGGAACAAGAAATGATGAAGGGAACCATGTACGTCTCGTCTTTGGTCGTTGGTGTGGCACTCGTCTTGAATTGCCGGAGGAGCCCTTATGCATCTGCTCAACTCTCTTCTGCTGATCTGTATATCCACCCCCATTCTTCTTGCCGGCACAACCGGGAAGATTTCCGGGCGCATTACGGACAAGGAATCGAAATCACCTCTGCCTGGCGCCAATGTCGTCGTCGTCGGGACAAACATCGGCGCCGCCACGGACCCGGACGGAGGGTACGTCATCATCAACGTCCCGCCGGGCGCCTATGATCTCCGTGTCACCCTGATCGGCTACGGGCCGGTTACCGTGCGGCAGGTACAGGTTACCGCCGATCGGACAACGCTGATCGACGCCGAGCTTGCGACGTCGGCGGTCCAGTTGCAGGACGTCCTGGTGCAGGCCGAGCGGCCGATGGTGCAGAAAGACCTGACCGCGACGATGGCCGCGGTGTCCGCCGAACAGATCAAGATGCTCCCCGTCCGGAATTTCGTTGAGGTCATCCAGCTCCAGGCGGGTGTTGTCGGGGACGGAAACTCCATTCACATCCGCGGCGGCAGATCGGGCGAGGTCTCCTACCTGATTGACGGCATGTCGGTCCGCGACCCGGTACTGGGCACGCTGGGCACCGCTGTCAACAACGACGCCATTTCCGAAATGAATATGCTGACCGGTACGTTCAGCGCCGAGTACGGCAACGCGATGAGCGGCGTCGTCAATATCGTCACGAAGGAAGGGGGAAAAGCGTTTCATGCAAACGTTGAGGGACGCACAAGTGACTTCGGGATACGTCGGTACAGCACCATCCATGAGAACCGCATCAGTGCAACCGCGAGCGGACCGGTTGCGGGGGAGGACTTCACCTTCTTCGGGAGCGGCGAGCGCGACGCCCGGGGGAGCTGGCTTCCGTTCGGGTACGACAAGGTGGGATCCGTAATCGGTAAGCTGAGTGCCCGCCTGATACCCGAACTGAAAGCGGTCCTCTCCATGAGGTATTCTCAGGAGTACAGACAGCCATACTCTCACGACTGGAAGTACATCCCTTCTGAATACATCCGGATCCGCGAATACAGCAGACAGGGGATGCTCACGGTAACCCATACAGTACTGCCAAACCTGTTTTATGACCTCCGCTTTTCCTATCTCAACCAATCCTACTACAACGGCATAGACAAAGACACTTCTCAGTACAGTTCCATTTCGAACAGCACCTACCTCCCGATTGGAACCGGTTTCGAGTTCTATCAGCATGCCGATCCGGAGGAGATGACCGACAATCGGACCAAAACCTATAACCTGAAGGGCGACATGGTCTGGGCGGTTGACCGGCGGAACGAAATCAAGGCCGGGTTC
>DAIUKN010000209.1:0-5469 GCA_036848195.1 Bacteroidota bacterium | reverse complement strand
GTTGTACTTTCCGACTTTCCCGAAGGGTGTCCGGTCGGAGCTGAAGGCGATCTTGTCTTCCCGCGGGGACCACGCAGGATCCCGGTCGTCATAGTAATCGTTCGTCAGTCGCTGCAGATCTCCGCTTTCGGTCTGGAGGATGTAGAGATCGCTGTTCCCGCTCTTGTCGATGGCCGTGAACGCCAGCCGTTTGGCGTCGGGGGCCCAGCTCGTCGATCCAATGCTGACGAGGCTTCGGAACCGGAATGTGCGCACGACCTCCTGTGAGGTGAGATCGTACAGGTGAAGGGCGTCGTTCTCCCCGCTCTTTGTAACAAAGGCAAGAATCCCAAGACGCGAGATGTCGATCCGGTTCCGGAACGGGTGGAACGATTCGAATTCGTCGGTCCGTTCCCCCTCGATGATGTCGGCGACCGGCGCTTCAGGAGAGGGATCATCCAGATTTCTCCTGTAGATTCCTGTGTATCCCGTCCGGTTGCTGACGAAGATCACCTCGCGCGCCGAATCCCGTTCAAACACCACCGGCTTCGAATTAAACCCTTCGCTTGTCACGTTGCGCGTGACCTTGCTGGGTGCATCGTGCGTGGCCAGAAGGGGGTAGATCCGTTTCTTCAGTGCGTAGAGCCGCTCGTCGTCGAATTCCCGGTATGTCTTGCCGATCGTGATTTTCATGATGTCACTGAAGGAGGCCTCCTTCCAGAAATTCTCGAGCAGGAGGAGGATCTTTTCGTCTCCGTATTTCGAGGAGAGGTATTCGAGGGCGTTCTGCCCCTCCTTGTACATGAGGTACGACCCGTAGATCCGGTCGATCCCCGTCAATCCGACGATGATGTCGTTCAAGACGGCGTCCCGGATGACCATTTCTGCCTGTGTATCCCACGTCGTGGACCAGTATTCCGCCAGGCCCTCGACGAACCAGAGGGGAGGGTAGCGGTCCTGTGTTTTACGGTGATCCGTCAGGACGCGGGCGACCTTACTGTGCATAAAGACATGGACAAGCTCATGACGGATCACATGACGGAATTGGTAGATCGAACCGTCGGCCGGGATCACCACGCGGCCTTTCAGGAATTCAAAAAAGCCCCCGACCCCCTCGGGGATGAACCCTCCGGTCGTGTTTGTTTGCTCAAAGTGGAGGTGGGAGCTGTAGAAGATGAGGGGGACGCGGCTTCCGAGGGTATGATTGAATTTCAGCTGGAGATCGTCGTAGGCCTCTTCGGCGAATGCCGCGCCCCGCTCCGCGAGATCTTTCATCTCGGTATAGTAATAGATGTCGAAGTGGTCGGTCTTGAGGACGTGCCATTCGAAATCGGTGTACTGGACTTTGTTGCGGCCAAAATAGAAGAACTGGGCGTCAGCCTCGGCCGCGCAGAAGAGGAGGGCTATCAGGAAACAGCGTGTGAATCGTTGCGTCATCGCGGTCCCTACGATCTCGCAGCACACGGGGAATCAGAAAAATAGTAGTGAGAATTGGCGGCATTAGCAAGGGTTCAGCCGGGGAGCGCGGGGAGAGAGCCCCGGGGCTACCAGGATGTGCCATTGCGCAGGACCGTCACCACGAAGATGGCGGCGAGCGTCAAGAGGGCGACGGCAACGGCGATTTTCTGTTGTCGGGTCATAGCTCGAGAGGGATATCCGGGACCTTGTTCTTGATGATGGACGAGAGATACGTCCGGATCTCCTCGACGGTAGACATTGAGAGGACCTTGTCGGAAACTCGTTTCGCGTCCCTGAACTTGATTGACCTGATGATCTTCTTGATTTCCGGGAGAACCGAGGGTATGACGCTGAATTCGTCCAGGCCGAGCCCGACCAGGAGGACCGTGGCCAGGTGGTCACCCGCCATTTCACCGCACATTCCAACCCAGGCGTTCTTCCTGTGGCCGGCGTCGATCACCATTTTGATCGTCCGGAGGACCGCGGGATTGAACTGCTGATACAGCGGCGCTACCGCATTGTTGTCGCGGTCAACCGCGAGAATATACTGGATCAGGTCGTTTGTGCCGATGCTCAGGAAGTCCACCTCTGCCGCCATCTGCTCGGCCAGTATGGCTGCCGCGGGGACTTCAACCATGATGCCGATCTTGACTGCCGGATCAAAATCGATCCCCCTGGCCGTGAGGTCGGCCTTGGCCCGGGCCAGAAGCTGCTTGGTTTGGCGGATCTCCTGGAGGGTGGAGACCATCGGGATCATGATGCGGACGTTCTTTCGCGTGCTCGCACGGAGCATGGCGCGGAGCTGGTCCAGGAAGATCTCCTCACGGTCCAGCAGAACGCGAATGCCGCGCCATCCGAGGAAAGGATTCTGTTCGTGAAAAGATTCCGGCGCGAGCTTGTCGCCGCCCACGTCAAAGACCCGGAAAATAACCGGATGGGGATGCATGCCGTCGGCAACTTCGCGGTATACGTCGTACTGTTCGTCCTCCGAGGGATACGTGTTCCGTCCGATGAGCTGTCCTTCGGTGCGGAAGAGACCGATGCCGGCGGCCCCCTGCTGCCGTGTGAACTCAACCTCCGCCGGAAATTCAATATTCGCCGACAGCTCGATGTGCCGGTGGTCCATGGTCTCCGCGGCGAGATCAACGATCTCCGTCAGGTGCTCCTCGAATTCGCGGAACCGTTCTGCCTTGCGCTGCAGGCCCTGCAGGGTCTCGTCGGTCGGGTTGACCACCGCGATGCCGCTGTAGCCGTCAAGCGCAAGCGTGTCTCCAGTGCGGACCTGCTTGGTAATCAATCGCAGGCCCACCACGGCGGGAACTTTCAGGGCACGCGACAGAATGGCGGCGTGCGATGTGACGCCACCAAGATCGGTTGCGTAGCCGAGCAGTTTGTTGCGGCTGAAGATGATCGTATCGGCCGGCGTAAGGGTTTCGGAAACGATGATCGCTTCGCCTTCAAGCCGCGAGACCAGCTTCTGGTCCTGAATGTTCCGGATGATCCTGTTCATGATATCGTCGACGTCATGAGCACGCTCATGCATGTACTCGTCCGGTGCGGAGAGCATAAGGCGGCGGTACTTGCTGATCTCGTCGAAGACGATGAACTCGGCGTTCTTCAGCTCCTTCCGGATTCGTTTCTCGATCGTATTCATGAGGATCGAATCGCCCAGGATCATAACCTGGGCCTCGATGATTTTCGTATCCTCGGGTTCGAGCTTTTGCTGGGCAAAGGCGAGGATCTTCTGCAGCTCCTTCTGGGCGCGTGCGATGGCGCCCCGGAGCCGCTCAATTTCTGCGTCGGCCTCGGAAGATTCAATGGGCTTTATTTGGGCCCGGATGGCCTGCTTGCTGTACAGGTATACCGGTCCGATGGCGATGCCCGGGGCAGCGGCAATACCCTTGATGATGGTTTCGGTTCCGTGGGCTGGTGCGGTGTCCATGGTCATTCCTCGCCAAAACCGCGTTCGAAAAGATCAACCACTGCAGCAGCGGCCTCGACTTCGTCGGGCCCCTCGAACTTCAACTCAAGCGTCGATCCCTGTTCCGCTGCCAGCGTCATGACTCCGATGATGCTCTTGCCGTTGATTTCAAAATCATCCTTGATAAGGGTGAACTCCGACTGGAACCGTGCGGCGGTCTTCACGAGCGCAGCGGCCGGCCTGGTGTGAAGCCCCGCCCGGTTCCGGATGGTCACGGTGCGGGTGATCATCGGACTCTGGACGAACGGGAGAATGGCATCATCGCCGGGAATCCGCTCGGAGGAAGCCCTGGTACAGCCGGGATGCGCTGCACGTTCCTCCCCTTGCTCCGGTTTGCTTTTCTTCTCCGCATCACGACACGCGGTGAACGAGCGAATCAGACAGCCAGCGGAGCATTGCGGTGGACCGACCCGCGGGGAGGGCATCGAGGATTGCGACCGCTTTTCGTGTGTTCCGGTGGATCTGATCCATTGTCTCATCCAGAACACCGGTGCGTCGGTAGAGCGCGGTTACCACGGAGACCGTGGATCGGTTTGAGCCCAATCCCCGGGCTCCTCCCTTGAGGATCTTCCGGAGGAGTATCCGGTCTTTGCCGGCAACACGTTCAGCAGCTTTCAGGAGAAGGAACGTCTTCTTCCCCTCGATGATGTCTCCTCCGATGGTCTTGCCGAACTGCTTTTCCTCCGCCACGACATCCAGCAGATCATCCTGCAACTGAAAGGCCCGTCCGAGATAGTGCCCGAACAGCCGGAGCGCATCAACGTGCGCGCGTGACCCGCCGCCGATGATCGCACCCATCTCGGTGGCCATCGAAATGAGTCGCCCCGTCTTCTTTTCGATCATGGCGAAGTATTCATCCACCGTGACATCGGACCGGTCTTCGAATTCAAGGTCCAGCGCTTGTCCCTCGCAGACCTCGATAAGGCCGGTCGTGAAGAGGGTTATCAGGTGTGGCAGGGATTCAGACCGGGTCCGGAGAAGGCTCCTGTACGCGAGTCCGAGAAGTGTGTCACCCGTCAGCAACGCGTTGTTCAAATCCCAGCGGATGTGCACCGTTGCGCGCCCCCGTCGTGCCGGGGCGTGGTCCATGACATCATCGTGGACCAGCGTGAAGTTGTGCATGGTCTCAATGGCGGCGCCCGCATCAAGGGCATCATTGAGCCGACCGCCGACTGCCTCGCAGGAGAGAAGGAGCAGTGTCGAACGGACGCGTTTGCCCCCGCCGGCCAGGACGTAGCGGCATGCGTCGGTCAAGTCTTTCGGCCCTCCCCGCGTGACGATGGTGGCGAGGCGACGGTCAACCATGCGCCGGAGAGCGCTGTAGCGCCGAGAGAATTCTCTGGGGGTCATGCGTTCCCGCTCTTCACAATCGGTGCTCGCTGCAGGTGGGCGATGGTTGCTGATCCCGTCAGGAACATCGCTCCGCGGAATTCATGCGTCCAGGCGGCAAGGAGGGTGCGCAGTTCCTTTTTCCCACCCCGATGGAGTGCAGTCAGGATTGGTCTTGCCGAAGCCGTCAGGTCGGCCCCGAGGGCTATGCATTTGGCCATCTCGATGCCGCTTGCCAGGCCTCCGGAGGCAATGAGCGTGAAAGGCCGGAGGCCGGATTTCAGGGCCGCCGCGTCGTGTACGGCGGTGGCGGTCGGAATACCCCAGTCCCAGAATGGCGACGTCGAATCTCCTGATTTGGCCCTGAGGATTTCGACTCCCGCCCAGCTTGTTCCGCCTGCCCCGGCCACATCGAAGTAGGTCACGCCGCAGTCCAGGAGACGCCTGACGACGCCGGTCGAAAGTCCGGCGCCGATCTCCTTCACGATCACAGGGACGGGCAGCTCCCTGGCGAGGAGTCCAATGCCATTGAGGACCCCGCGGAACTCCGGAGTCCCCTCCGGCTGGAGAAACTCCTGTAGAGGGTTCAGGTGAATGGCAAAGGCGTCGGCTCGAATAAGGTCGACCAAACGTTGGACCGGTTCGCTCCCCTTCAGCCGTGCGACCTCAGCAGCACCGAGGTTGCCCACAATCGGTATCGAGGGTGCCGCCGCACGGGCGAT
>DAIUKN010000208.1:0-5495 GCA_036848195.1 Bacteroidota bacterium | reverse complement strand
GGATTCGCCTACATCTGGTGGTATGATGCCCTTCAGCGACTCCCCGCTTCTCAGGCGGGCGCCCTGCTGTATGTTGAGCCGCTCGTCGCCGTTGCTGTCGCCGCCGTCCTGCTCGGCGAGGAGGTGACCCCGTTGACACTCACGGGCGGGGGAGTTATCCTGGCCGGCGTGTGGATGGTGACAAGACGCCGGCGCTGAAGTACCGCAACCACCCTTCGCCCCCCCCCCAGCCGCGTGCAGCAAGAGTCGGTCGGACATACCCTTTCCCACACCCTGCCGGGCCCGGAGCAAAAAAAAAAGCCGCCTCCTGTGCAGGAGGCGGCGGTTCTTTGCTGATCCGTCTTACTTGGTCAGCGAACCGATCATCGCATCAAATTCACCCTCAGCCGCCGCAACGGTCTTCGCGGGGCCCGTGAACTTGAAGAAGACCATCCCTTCCGGGGCATCGGCAATCGCACCGAGAAGACGGAAGTTCGCTTTCGTTCCGGCCGACTGCATCATCGGACCACTGGGGGCAAGATAGGCACCCGAGATCCCGACCGTTGTAACCTTCATGCCGTTGACTTCTTTCGAACCCCTGGACGGCGCGCTTGCGTTCTCGAACTGCCCGACCCATCGTTCGATGTTGGCATCGACGTTCCCCCCCTGACCCGATCCGAAGAACGACACGGCACACTCCCCGCCTTCGGCGTCACCTTCCGCGGCAGGGATTGCATACGTGGCAATCCTCATCGGCCGTTCCGGCTGCGGCGTCCACCGCTTCGGGACCGTCCATTTCACGCCGGCAACAGATCCCGTCCCCGTTCCCAGTGCGGCTTTCCCCTGTTCGGACTTCTTGCTGCATCCCACAACGAACAGCGCCACGATCACGACCGCGAACACCACGCCAGCGACACGATTCATCCCTTACCATCCTTTCTCTTGAAGTGAAGAAGTGTGAACTGCAAACCCGTCCTACATCGTCAGCGTAACTGCCAATCCAACTCCGGTGGCCGAAACATTCGGGACTACCCTGAGCCGGCCCGCCAGATCATCACTTCCACCGCCGACCGCGAATCCTTCCGGACTGGCTATCAATTTTCCAAAGAGATACCCCAGCCCGATTCCCAGCGGAAGGTCGCTGTACCAGTGATACCCGATGTTCACCAGGCTGATTCCGACAAGCCCCACGAGCGTGTAACCAACCGGCCGGATCCACGGGACTTCGGGATAATTCTCCGCAATCACGGTCGCTGTTGACATCATCGTGGTGATGTGACCCGAGGGAAAGGCGTAATAACGGGTTTGCTGTTTCTGGTACGCCTTCGGACTGGGAAAGAACTTCCACCGCCCGCGCATGTGCGTCGCGACTTCAGGACTTTCGCGGCCAGTGACTCGCTTCAGGATCTGTACGACGATCCCGCTTGCGAGCAATGATTCCACGGTCTGACTTGCGGTTCTCAGCGCCCGCGCATCATCCGCAAGGAATCCGAAGCCCGCAAATGCCCCGGCAATCGCCAGGTGAGTCTTGCCGTCACCGATATGCACGAGGGTGTGACCCCACGACTCGAGCGCGGGGGATCTTCTTCCAATGTCCCTCGTGGCGCGAAACGTCACATGGTCCGCCATCAGAAGCAGCCCCGTGGCAAACCCGATTCCCACGATCGGCTCGATGCTCTCCTTATTGACGACGACTCTTGCGGACATCGCCCAATCCTTCGGGATATTCGTAATCATGGAGTGCCAGGAGGGTCTCACGTCGACGTTCGGCAAGACGGCCGGAATATCCATGGTCTCATACGATTCCACCGCAAAACAGCCCGCAGACTCTTCGTCCAATTCCTGCGCGTGAGCGGCTGGAGCGGAAACCACTATAAGTACGAGAAGGACCGGCGCGGCGTTACGATACCGCATATACTCTCCTGGAAGTCAAAACACGATTGACGCCACAACCCTTGCACCGTCCCGCGTGAAGACCGGGGCGAAGGTGACCGATGCAGCAACACTGCCGTCCCCCGATCGCCTCACGTCAACGGGATGAGCGGCAAGCATGCCGAACGAATACCCGAGGAACAGACCCAGCGGGTAGTCGCTGTACCAGTGAATGCCGGTGTTGGCCATCCCAACGCCGATGAGAGAGACCACGACGTACCCGACCGGTTTTACCCAGGTCCACTCGGGGTAATTCTCCGCGACGACTGTCACGGTTGCGAGTGCCGTGGCGATATGGCCTGACGGATAGGCGTCGTATTTCGGTACGTGCTTGTGATACGTGATCTGGTTGGGGAAGAAATCCCAATTCCCGCCCGGCTTCGTTTCCAGGAACGGGCTTTCCCTACCCGTCATGTGTTTGAGCGTCTGAACAACTATGCCGCACGACAGGATTGCCTGCACAAGCTGGCTTCCGGTGGTAAGCGCCCTTTTGTCCCCTGTGGTGAAACCCCAGATCGCGAAACCAGCGGCCAGGCCGAACTGCGGACGCCCGTCGCCGATGTAAACAAAGAAATCGCTGAGCCTCCGGACGGTCGCCGAACTGTTGTACCACCGCTCCGAGAGTCGCCACGTCTGCTCGTCCGTCGCGATCAGAGCAACTGTCAGGCCAGCCATCCCGACAAAACCGGGAATATTCTCTACGGTGAAGGTCTTGCCGGCGAAACGCGTCCAGTCCCCCGGAATGTTGGTGAACATGCTGTACCACGCGGGGACATATGTCTCAGGGGGAAGCTGGTCCTGCGAATCCGGCTGACTCTGCGCTTCTCGTCCTGATCCCTGGGAGGCGGAAGCGGCGGATGAATCCGGAGTCCCCACCTGGCCATACCCCACCCGACACCCGACTGCCAGTGCGAGAAAGCAAATCGCCGACACCCGAGAAGCACTCGGGGGACTTTTCCTTCCCCGAAGAACGAAACCCATAGACCGAACTCACCCGAAAGAATGGAGTGGGCTAACCACGCCCGACAATCTGGCACTTGAGAAGATATTCACGCCGAACCGAGGTTGTATCCCATCGGCGGACACTAAACATACCAATCCGCGATATCGGAGTCAAGATCTTTGAAAAACAGGCTTGATTCTTGGGCCTGGACAGGCAATATTGGAGCCATGGGAACGGAAAATGGCCTGCCGCAGCTGCGATCAACCCTGTCAGGGTACCAGTACCCTTTCAATAGAATAGAGGAATTCGCTGAAAACGGAGAGTCACTGGAGGTCCGCCTCCCTGACATAAAGCGGGCGAGGATCAAGAACGGCCGCTATCTCTGGGAGAGGTTTTCCGATTTCCTTCCGTTCAGACGTCTCGATCCCGCCTGTTCTCTTGGAGAAGGGTCCACTCCCCTGCTTCCGGCGGGCGAAACGCTGGTGGAATACACCGGGATTCGCAACCTGCTCCTCAAGAATGAGACCCAGAACCCCACCTGGAGCTTCAAGGACAGAGGGACTCTCACGACTCTGTTCATGGCGCAAGAGATGGGTGAACTGGTGACCGCCACGATCTCCACCGGCAACATGGGACACTCGGTGGCCGCGTACGCCGCGAAGGCAGGGATCGGTGCCATTGTTTTTGTCCCGTCGTTCACCCCCGCGGAGAAGTTGCAGGCCATGGCCATGCACGGAGCGTGCGTGATCCGCGTTCACGCTCCCGACTACTCAGCGATGAAGAACCGGGTCCTGCAACTCGCCACCCGGCTTCGCCTCCGCATTGTTTCGGGAAACGGTCCGATGAGAGTGGAAGGGTACAAACTCACGGCTTTTGAAATGGTTGAGCAGATGGGGGGTCGCGTGCCGGACTTCATTGCGGTCCCCACCTCTGCCTGCGGCCACATCCGGGGATTATTCAAGGGGTACTTCGAACTTCGGGAGGCAGGGGTGATCGGGGCGCTCCCGCGTATGATCATCGTGCAGGCGCGGAACAACAGCCCCATAGCCAGCGCGATCAAACAGGGGAGAGAGCACATCATTCCCTTTCTGAACTTTTCTACCGTTGCGGAAGCCATCACGTCCGGAAACCCGATGGGAGGTGACGAGCTGATCGAAAAGGCCAAACGATTTCGCTGGTTGGCCGAAGACGTCAGCGAGGGGGAGATTCTCGACTCACAACAGCGGCTGGCCCGTGGGGGATTCTTTGTCGAGCCGGCTGCCGCGACGTCGCTGGGGGCCGTGAGAAGTCTCCGCGAGCGGGGGAAAATCGAGCCTGATGCTTGCGTCATCCTGATGCTCACCGGCTCGGGGTTGAAAGATCAGGAGGCGGTCCGCTCGCAGTCCCTGAACATCATCGACAGCGATCTAGAGTCGGTGGAAGAGGACGTCCGGCGAGTGTTGGCAGACCCCCCCAATACATCCAACTCGTGTTGCGTGCGAGAGTTCGATTGAAGAACAGTGAAACCTTCAGCAAAACTCTTGTCAACGAAAAGCAGGCCAAATCATTCCACAACTCCTCCGCGAGTTTGCCGACTTGTAGGTTTATGAACCTATGCGTCACTCGACCAGCACGGTCGTTGACGACGTCCCGGTCGTACTTGTCGATCCGTCGAGCGGGCTTTGTATCTCATAGCGTGCCCCTCTGCCTCGCCCTCCTGAACGGGTCGGGTCCAGGGCCATGCGGGCACTCACAGGCGCTTCACTGAGCAGAGTAGTTTCTGGAACGCGAGGCTTGACGCTCATCTATTACCCTTTCACTTCCCCCGGCATCGGGCTGCTCCTGTGTTTGTCGACCCAGTACGCCCAGAGGATAAACAACCAGCTTGCGTTGCCGGCAACAGCCACTACAGAGATGTCGGGAGGAGGCGGCCCAACGATGTTGACGGCATAGATGGCGACGAGAAGAACCACGAGCGCCCAGAATCCGTACAGTCCGATCCTGTCCTCCTGTCTTGTGGTCGACAGGTAAAGGAGTACGCCTGCAATGAAGAGGCCGGCCTCAACCAGGATTGTGCCGACCGGCGAGTTCCACAAGCCCAGCCCGACTTTCGCACTCTCACCAAAGCCGAGGGGGAGGTCGGGCCTGTGTGTGAGAAAGTCGAGCACCCAGTGGCTGAGGACGCAGAGCCCGAGAACCCAGGCTCCCCGCTTGTGGCGGCTCCCGGCAAAGTAGGCTCCCCCGACAACGACAGACCAGATCAGGACGGCAAGCAAGCTGTGCGAGATCGGATAGTCGTAGAAGTCGAGCGGCGTAACGGCGGTGTTACCGGGATCGATTCGCGCGTGCTCGAGCCCGAGCAACATCAGCACCGGCCAGAGAAGATCGACCAATTGGGCGCCGAGAAAGAGCGTGCCGAGAGAAGTTTGCGGTGCGGCCCTCTTTGCGGCAAAAGCCACTGCGTAATGCCCGATGAACATGGCGGTTTGTCCTGATGGAGGTCAGTGAGAAATTGTGTCGTGGAATGTAGAAAATCGTCTTCCGAAGGTCAACAGGATCATCCGGGCAGAAGTCCCGCACAACCCGCGCGCTTCACACCCATCGCCCGAATCCATCTTGATTGCAACCCCCGGCTTGTTTAAGTTAGTGATTGTGTAACCAG
>DAIUKN010000207.1:0-5534 GCA_036848195.1 Bacteroidota bacterium | reverse complement strand
CACAAGATCAGGGTTTCGACCTTCCAGCATTGTTGTTCCCGCAGCTGCACAGGTGACTCTTATGCTTATGGGGGTGTAAATACCAAAGGTAATGCAAGCCACGAGTCCGTTGACAAAACTGTGCTGAGTTTCCACCTTCGCCACACCGTGTTTACACTTCAATTGGGCAGCAATGGTATTCGGTGGCACGAGACCATAAATCCAACACGAAGCGAAAGATTCTTCAATCGCCTCTGTCGATGGGGTCAATCCGGTTTCTACCGTTGCATGATAGCAGCCGGTTACTGCAGGCGATAGGAATGCAATAAGAGCCAGCAGAAAAACAGTTCTGGCAAACATGGGAACCTCCCGAATTGTTGGATGTTGTTGATGGATTATGTGTGACGGCCTTATTCTCGCTGACAGTCGTGATATGAACACGAGTGAACTCGACGGAACTTTCCTGTCTTACAACTCAGGTCGCCATTTCTTGTTCATTCATGCACGTGAGACGCACTGTTTCGTGTGTTGGCTTCATCTTACCAACAGTAGTGTGGCATTGTGTGAAAGCTCCCTCTGCCGCCGGGTAGAATGGCGACACCTGGCGGCACAACGACTCCTGCGTCGAGTGAGAGCGGGGGCGGCAAGGAACTGTTTGCGAAGTCAGAGGCTCGTCAGCCAAGGGGTTCTCGGGGTGGGCCCTACGGCGGAGGAGCTGGGGTAGGGTCCAAAGCAATGGCCCATCCCGCTACTGGCGGGACGAGGCCTCGTCATCCCGATATGTCGGGATGAGGGGCTCGATGGCGGGTGAGAGTAATTCTGCCAACGAAAATACCTAGGAACTTCGTGACAGTCAATCCCATGAACATGGGATACGGATCCTCCAAAATCGGTCGAAAATCCGTCGGATTGTAGTCCGGTGAGGACAGACCACTTGGTCAGACCTTCCAGTCAAGACCTTCCAGTCATCCACTTGGTCCGCCAGAACTACCGTCTTTTTGCGTGTTCGGTTCCCGCCAAAATGAACTTCGAGATGAGATTCCGTTCCTGATCGCTCAGATGCGCGCGAGGCGCCATTTCTTGGAGCTTCTGTAGCCACTCCGGCGCCGTGTAACTCTCCGGAAGACGAAGCGTGTGACAGGAACCACACCTTTGCACATAGAGCTCCCTCCCCTTCAGAAGTTCCTCCCGAGCGGCACCCGGACCGGCATCCTCATCGGTCGGGACGTACAAAGACGCCCTGCAACCCGCCAGACTGAGGAGAATGCCAAAGGTTAGAACGCGAAAATGACTAGAGTGCATAGGAGAAGAGAAGGCGTGTCTGATATCGCTCGCTCGCGTCAAGCACCAAGCCGCTGGCGGTCTCACCTTTTAGCGCAGTGAGCTGTGGCATGATGGTCACATTGACCCAGAATCGATCATCTGAATACGACAGCGTTGGTCCCGCAAACAGGGCGGAGTAGACAAGAACCCCGTTGGAGATCGCATTCTTGTTGAACACCTCGATGCCGAGATGAAGACCTTCCGAGAGACGAATACCGATAGCAAGGTTGAGATTGAGTTCGGTTGAGCGTTCAGTTTTCTCCGCTCCATCCGCCCCGATGACTTGTTCGGATTCGAATTCTGCCGAAGCATTGAGGGCGAGGATCGCCCGGCCGATAATTTTGTCGATAATCAATCTGGGTTCCAGTTCGAGCACTGCGGAGCCGATCGTATACTCCCCGTACAAGGCCATCCCGATCGGATCCGCCACGGGGTCGAGGAGCTTGTATTTCCATTCGTTGGAGAAGCTGAGCTCTGTCTCCGATTGAAGAGACGCCCCTGCCGACGGTGATCCCGAGCCCTGTGCAGCAGATGAACTGCTCTGAAAGTTCAGGTAAAACGCGGTCTGAAGGCTTTTGGCAAGGCCTGTCTCGAATTCCACTCGTTGATCGAGGGCCCGGTAGTAGTCCAGCCTACCCCACCGAAGTGTGTTCCAGACCTCGATCTCAAATTGATGCGGAGCCAGTACCTGGGTCTGGTAGGTGTAGGTGAAAACGCGATCCTGGGAGCTGGCAACGGCCAGTGGAATGAAGACCAACAAAAAGGCGAACAAATGAGTGGCTCGAGGCCTCATACATTTCTCCTATTCAAGTGCGAAGAGAACTGGTCCAGGGAAAGGGGCCTAGGATCCCCCGCTTGGTTCTTATTTAGAATTAGTCTAAATATAAATAAGAAAAGAATCAATAGAAAACTGCCAAAACAGAGGGGTATTTCAGATGTTCCAGTGCAGTGCCTGGGTTGCCTGAATGAATCAGCTATCGCACGGAGTGTGCTGGCCGACCCATGCCACATAACCCCGGGTGGCTCGTGGAAGGGGGAGCGTGATTCTGGCGTCCTTGCGAATTTCGTGGCAACACTAGTCTGTTGGCGTGGCATCCGTTCAGAAGGACCCGCCAACCAGGGGGGAAAACCGGGCATGGAAAAACACCCTGTCGGCGACGATGTTGGTGCTTCATCAATGGCCGTAGCCGAGGAGGGTGTCTGAAGAGGTCTGGTGCCGCGACTCGCTCTCTGGGGCGTCACAAGTACTTGTGCAAGAGTGCTTCTCAGGAGAGCGTCTTGTGTGCAGGAAGTGAAACCGAGATTGGGAGCGGATCTCTTGCGGAATGACGCAACCGGCGCGGGATTGCTATGCAGCTGGAACCCGGTCCAAGATCGTCAGGGTACTCGTTCCTGCGATTGGTCTACCTTCACTCCCTGCCGTGGACTCATTTGGCTTCCCTCACGACGGCAATTGAATTGACGAAGGACGAGGGGAGGGCTACGAGGGATCGATGGCAAAACAGCCAACCTCCCCTATGGTAACCTGAAACCGTTGATTTGATTTTGGAAGGCTTCTCCCCTATCTTGGCGCATCATTTGTTTGCGATATCATCCGGATCCCTCCATGAGGGGGACCGGATCTCTTTTTCATTTTCCTTCGCGAAAAGGAATGAAAGTGGCGGGCCTCATTGAAAAGAATGGGATTGTGTGCGGCAAGGCGGACTTTGTCGCGGATCTCAGGAGTTGGTACGGACAAATCAGCGGCGAGGGTGAGAGGCGATGATAGGGACCACCGTCTCCCACTACCAAATCCTTGAGCGGTTGGGCGGGGGCGGCATGGGAGTTGTCTACAAAGCCCGCGACCTTCGCCTCGATCGCCCCATCGCACTAAAGTTCCTCCCTCCCGATCTCACTCGCGACCCGGAAGCCAAGCAGAGATTCATCCACGAAGCCAAGACCGCCTCCTCCCTTCAGCACAACAACATCTGCACCGTCCACGACATCGATCAAACCCCGGAAGGTCAGCTGTTCATCGTCATGGACCTCTACGAGGGTGAAACCCTCAAGAGCAAAATCGAACGGGGCGCACTCAAGGTCGATGAGGCAATTGACACTGTCGTTCAGATTGCCCAAGGTCTGACGAAGGCCCACGAGCATGGTATCGTCCATCGGGACATCAAGCCGGCCAACATCATGCTCACGGCCGACGGTGTGGTCAAGATTGTCGATTTCGGGCTGGCGAAGCTGAGCGGTCGCACACTTCTCACGAAGAGTGGTATGACGCTCGGCACAGTTGCCTACATGTCGCCCGAACAAGCGAAGGGTGACCCCGTTGACCAGCGGACGGACATCTGGTCTCTCGGAGTCATACTGTACGAGATGATCACCGGGCGGCTCCCGTTTCGCGGCGACTATGAGCAGGCGATTATCTACCAGACGCTCAATGCGGAACCTGACCCGATCGGGCCACTCAGGCCAGACGCTCCGGCCGGACTACAGCGGATTATCACGAAGGCGATGCAAAAAGATCCGCTGAAACGATATCAGCAGATCGAGGCAATGCGCACCGACCTACAAGCGTTGAAGGACGCGCCCGGGTCAGGCACCCCGGCCGAATCCTGGCTCAGGCAGATTTCGTGGAAACATCCGCGGTTTATCCGCAACGCAGGTCTTGTCGTCGCATTGTTCGTCCTTACAGTGACAGTGACGGTTTTTTTGTCCCGCCGCGCTACCGCGATCGATTCCGTTGCGCTTCTCCCTTTTGTCAATGCAACCGGCGATTCCACCCTCGAATACCTCTGCGATGGCCTCACCGAAACCCTCATCAACAGGTTTTCCCAGCTTCCTCAACTTCATGTTGTCGCGCGGACGACCGCATTCAGCTACAAGGGAAAAGAGCAGAACCCGCAGGAGGTCGGACAAGCGCTTCATGTTCGTGCAGTGCTCACGGGGAAAATCGTGCAACGCGGCGACCTGCTGACCATCCAGGCGGATCTGGTCGATGCTCATGAAGGCACCCAGCTCTGGGGGGAACGATACAACCGCAAAATGAGTGATATCCTGGCTCTGCAGGAGGATATCGCCGAACAAATATCAGACCGGCTCCGGCTGAAGCTGTCCGGAGAAGAGCAGCGGCGTCTCAGCCGAACGTTTACCCAGGATGCAGAAGCCTATCAGCTATACTTGAAGGGCCGTTACTGGTCCGAGGGACTCACGCAGGAAGGGTTCCGCAAGGCAGTAGGATATTTCAATCAGGCGATTGAAAAGGATCCCTCGTATGCGCTGGCGTACGCAGGTCTGGCTGATGCGTACTACTGGGTTTCGAATATGTATCTCCCCCCGAGAGAGGCGATGGAGAAATCGCGCGCGGCAGCGCTGCGAGCCATTGAAAGAGACAGTCTTCTGAGCGAGGCACACCTCTCGCTTGCCCTCGTAAAGATGGCCTACGACTTTGACTGGCCGGGAGCAGAAGTGGAATTCCGCCGGGCCACTGAGCTAAACCCGGGTTTCGCCTGGGCCCATTTCTGGTTGGGGAGGTACCTGACCTTCATGTGTCGCTACGACGAGGCCATGGCAGAGCTGCGGCGAGCGAAGCAGCTTGACCCGCTCTCACCGTTCATCAGCATCGAAATGGGTCTCCCTGCCTTCTTCATGCACCGATATGATGAAGCGCTTGAAAATGCGCGCAAGACGGTCGAGATGAACCCCTCATTCTTTTTCGCGCACTACGTTCTGGGAGACCAGTACATTCAAAAAGAGGATTATTCCTCTGCAATCGGAGAGTTTCAGGCAGCGATACGGTTGGACGATTCTCCGGTACTTCTGGCAGGGCTCGGCCGGGCCTATGCGGCGTCGGGCGAAATCGCAAAAGCGGATTCGATCCTCCATGAACTCTCAACGCGGCCATATCCACCCCCCTATGACATCGCCCTGATTTACTGCTCCATGGCGAAGAAGGACCAGGCGTTTCAGTGGCTTCAAGAGGCGTATGTGGATAGGAACGACGGATTGATCTGGCTGAAGTGCGATCCCAGATTGGACCCGCTCCGCTCCGACCCTCGGTTTATGACGCTGATCAAGAAACTTGGTCTCGAGAGGTAACCTGGCAGGCGCCAAGCCCCGCGAAAGTCCGTCGGGGGCGGACTTTCGAATCATGAGTTTGTGAATCTTCGACTTGTTGCCGAACATCCACGGGCCCGGACCGGAGGTCCGGGCCCGGAACCTTCCCGGCGCCCCGTGTCTCTCACCCG
>DAIUKN010000206.1:0-5548 GCA_036848195.1 Bacteroidota bacterium | reverse complement strand
CGGTCCCGAGGTGGCCGGCGCCAAACGGCTGCTGGAGCTGGCCGGTAGTTTCGGCGGCGACCTTGAGGCCTTTAGCAGCCATCTGCGCCGCTATGCCGATGCTTCGGTATACGACGAGCGCGCCGAGGCCGTGGCCCTGATGACCCTACATAGTGCCAAGGGACTGGAGTTTCCGGTGGTCTTTCTGGCCGGCACGGAAGAGGGGCTCCTTCCCTGTTCGCTCTGGACTCCGGAACCGGAGTGCGATCGATAGCGCTTCCCCGCTCCGCCGCACGTTCGCGATGCCGGTCGGTCGTCCTTGGAGTGCCTTCCTCCCGCTTTTCGGCCATTCTGGATCCGGCATCGGTTCGTCGGACGTCAATGGAGAGCGGCCTCTCAGGCTGGCGCACACGCTCCGGACGAATCAGCTCACGTCCCGTAACGCGCCCGCCGGTATCGGGGCGGTAGACCTGGATCCTCTCCCGGCCGCCGTCACGGCGAATCTGCTGTTGAGACCGATCGGTAACGTTCACGATCTCAGCCCTCTCAAGACGCCGGCCTGTCCGGCGCTCAACAAACTCGCGTTCGGGGCCGCGCGTGACAATCCGTCCGCCGCGGTACCAGACATTCCCGCCTTCATGGGTCAACCTCAGGAACCGCCGATTGTGGGGGGTCCGGTAGAGATACCGATCGATATGGGGACTGGTGATGTACCGTGCATCAGCGAAACACCAGTGGTGGCTCGGAGTCTCCCAGCCGTACTCGTATCGAATACCGAAATCCAGGCTGAAAACCGCATATGGACTGAGCGGGGCCCAGCCGAAATAGTCACCCCCGACACGCCATTCCACCCACGCTGGCGCCCAGTCGTATCCGGGAATCCAGATCCATCCGTAATAGTCATCGTAATGCCAGCGTCCGTAGTGATAGACAGCCCAGGCCCAGGGCTCGTCGGAAGCCCAGTACCACCCATCATCTGTCCAGACCCACCCGCCGATGGTGTAGGGGCGCCAGCCCTTTATAACCTGAAGGGGCCTCCACCCATACAACCCATGGCTGATTGGGATCCACTCGCCGTAGGCATCAAGGGATGAATAGAACACTCCGAAGGAAACGTCGGTCATATGCGGCCGGACCGCATACTGGCCAAATACAAATGTCACTCCTATGAGCGATAGTGCCGTGACCAAGACGATTTTCTTCATGCTTCCACCTCCTGACATTGGGAACATCACCCGCACGTAACGCATAACCAATCGGCGTGCCAGAAGGAATCCCGGATTCAAGGACAAATTCCTCCCTTGGCGGCCCGGGACCGTCCAAAAACCTGATCAGTGACCAGTACGGGACACACTTGAGAGGGCCGCACGGAACCAAGGCGCGGCGAGGTTGCCTTTTACGGTGAGGGGACCAGCAGACGGGCCATCACGGCTTTCTGCACGTGAAGGCGATTTGCGGCCTGCCTGAGGGCAATTGACTGCTTCCCGTCAAGCACTTCGCTGGTGATTTCCTCCCCGCGGTTCGCAGGAAGGCGGTGCATCACCACGCAATCACGCTTTGCGTTTTTCAGAAGGCGGCGGTTCAACTGGTAGGGTCCGAACACGTTTGGGTGCCGCTCTTCCGGGTCAGCGTGTTTGCCCGAGGGCCAGACGTCGGTGTAGACGGCATCCGCATCCCGTACAGCCTCAACAGGATCTTCAACGATCCGGATGTCACTTATGCCGGCCTGTTTCGCCTGCTGCAGTATCTGTGGATGAGGATCATACCCGGGCGGGCATGATATGGTGAGAGACAGCGGCATCTTCTCGGCAAGCTCCAACCATGAGTTGGCGATATTGTTGCCGTTGCCGAGAAAGACGATGTGTGTATCGGGAGAGAATCTCGACATCTCCTGGAGTGTCAGCGCGTCCGCGAGAATCTGGCACGGGTGAACAAGATCGGTGAGGGCGTTGATAACCGGTACGTTTGCACTCTCCGCCAGTTGCACGCAGGTCTGGTGGCGGATCGTCCGCGCGATAATCAGGTCAACGTATTGCGAGAGGGCCTGTCCAATGTCGTGCACCGACTCGCGCGTGGCCATTCCGATGGCTTCCTGCTGGAGGAAGATCGGGTGGCCGCCCAGTTCAACGATGCCGACCTCAAAGGACACCCGTGTCCGGAGTGATTCCCGCTCGAACACCAGCGCAGCATTCCTGGCCGCCAGGGGCCGGGCATCCTTCATCTCACCGCTCTTCAGTGCCTTCGAAAGTGCGAACACCTCCGCAAGGTTCTCCCTTGTCCAGAGCGAGAACGATATCAGATCACGTTTCATGCGTGTAAAGTACAAAACGATGAACAAAAGTCAAAGCTCCCTCCGTTGCCATTCTCCGGAACCTTTCTGCTCTCTCCGGAGTTCTATCGATACACCCGTACCGCCAGGAGGAATCGTCATGCAGCGTACCTTCGTAAGGGAGATCTCTTCCAGAGCTCTCCAGACACTCTTGATCACACCACTTTTGACTGGAATTGCCATGGGGAACCCTCAGGCGGCAGTCGATACGCCGGAAACCATCTACGCCTTCACGATGAAAGCGATAGACGGGAAGGCAATTCCACTGTCGAAGTACAAAGGAAAGGTGCTTCTCGTCGTGAACGTCGCCTCGAAGTGTGGAAATACCCCTCAATATGAAGGGCTGGAGGCACTCTACCGCAGGTACAAGGAGAAGGGGTTTGTCATCCTGGGATTCCCGGCCAACAACTTCGGACAACAAGAACCGGGGTCAAACAAGGAGATCCAAACCTTCTGCCGGACCACCTACGATGTCACGTTTGACATGTTCTCCAAAATTTCCGTGAAGGGATCCGACCAGGATCCGCTCTACCGGTTCATCACGTCGTCAGAAACCAATCCGGATTTTTCGGGGGACGTGAAGTGGAATTTTCAGAAGTATCTGGTGGACCGGAACGGCGTGATCATCGGGAAATTCCTTCCCAAAGTCGATCCCCTTTCCGAGGAGCTCACCTCCGCCGTCGAAAAGGCTCTCGGCCAGAAATAGGAACGGCCTCCGGCAGGTTCTGCCGGGGGCCGCAACTTCCCGTCCGTGCTGGCTCAGCTGCCCGCTTTCTTCCTTGAGAACGTGTGCGTTGCGTATCCGTAGAACGCCTCGGCGCATTCGGAGATCGTTTCCGAGAGCGTCGGGTGGGGGTGCACCGACTCCGCGATATCCTTTGCCGTAGCGCCCATTTCGATCGCCAGCACGCCTTCGCCGATAAGCTCCCCTGCGCCAGACCCCACGATACCCACCCCCAGAACACGCTCTGTCTTCGGCTGGATGAGGAGCTTGGTGAGGCCGTCCGTCCGGTCAAAACTCAGCGCGCGTCCCGAAGCCGACCAGGGGAACCGGGCAACCTCGACAGCGATGTTCCGTTCTTTTGCTTCCATCTCCGTCAGGCCGCACCAGGCGATCTCCGGATCGGTGAAGACTACCGCGGGGATGATGATATGTTCGAACGTGCTGCATTCGCCGGTCATGACTTCGACCGCGACCCTGGCCTCCTTCGTGGCTTTGTGCGCCAGCAGAACTCCGCCCGCCACATCGCCGATCGCATAGATGTTCGGATCACCGGTCTCCTGCCGTTCGTTCACCGTGATGAACCCCTTCTCGTTCCTGGTCACTCTCGTGTTTTCCAGACCGAGGTCCGCACAGTTGGGCGTGCGGCCAACGGAAACGAGCACACGATCATACAGTTCGTCCCGGGTCTTCCCATCCATCTCCACTGTCACTTTGATCTGCTTGCCCGCAGTTGCCATCTTGTGGACCTTCACGCTCGTGCGGATCTCCTTGAATGCCTTTTCCGCACGTTTCATCACCGGCCGGATCAGATCCGGGTCGGCGCCACCAAGAATGCTCCCGAGCGCTTCGGTGATGACTACGGCGCTTCCCAGCGAAGCGTACACCGTCCCGAGTTCCATCCCGATGTAGCCGCCTCCGACAATGAGCAGACTCTTCGGGACTTCCTCGATCTCAAGAGCCTCGGTGGAGGTCATGATTCTCTTGTTCCCGAGGTCGAAGGCCGGAGGCATTGCCGGTTTGGACCCGACGGCAATCACAGCCTTCTCGAACGTAACGAATTGCTGCCCTTGCGCCGTCTCAACGCGAAGGGTACGGGAGTCCTCAAAGTATCCCCGGCCATGCAGCACCTGGACGCCCCTTCGCTCCGCGAGGCCGCTGACACCCCCGGCGAGCTTCTCGAGGATCGAATCTTTCCATGCCCGCATTTTGTTCAGATCAATTTTCGGTTTCCCGAACTGGATACCCCGGAATCCCGACTCTTCGGCTTCCGTGATCAGTTTCGCCGCATGGAGCAGTGCCTTGGATGGAATACATCCTCGGTTCAGGCAGACTCCGCCAAGGCGCTCTTCCCGCTCAACCAGGATTACCTTCTTCCCTTTATCCGCGGCATAGAACGCGGCCGCGTATCCTCCGGGGCCGGCACCGATAACAACAACTTCCGCTTTGATCGATTTCACGTCGTTCCTTTCCTGACTTCCTGTTCCAGCTTCACGTCGGCATCCTTGAAGTTTTGGAACGCCTCGACCAGTTCAACCATGAACCGCGCTGCATCAGCGCCGTCGATGATCCGGTGGTCATACGAGAGCGAGAGCGGCAGCATCGTTCGTTTCTCCTGCATCTTCGAGCCCGGGAAGATGGGCTTCAACGTCCCGCGTCCAATACCGAGGATCGCCGACTCGGGCTTGTTGATGATCGGGGTGAAATGGCCGCTCCCAATCCCTCCCTGATTGGAAATGGTGAACGACCCTCCCTGCATTTCGTCCAGCGACACTTTCCTCTGACGGGTTCGTTCTGCGAGCTCGTTCAGTTCCTTCGCTAGCTCGAAAAGGTTCTTCCGGTCCACATCCCTGATCACCGGAACAATCAACCCCTGCTCCGTATCGACGGCGATTCCGACGTGCACGTACGCCTTGTACACAATCTCAGCAGCCAGCTCGTCGATGCTTGCATTGAAGATTGCATGCTTCTTCAGAAGCGGGGCCACCGCCCTCAGCGCGAACGCCGTGAGCGTGAGGTGGGCCCCCTTCTTCTCGTACGCTGCCGCATACTTCTTCTTCAGCGCAAGGATGCCGGTAATGTCCGCTTCATCGAACTGGGTGATGTGCGGTATGGTGGTCCAGGAGACAACCATGCGCGTGCTGATCGTCCGACGGATCGTCGACATCTTCTTGCGCTCGACGCTCCCCCAGCGCGAAAAATCGAGTTGTTCCGGCGCCGATGTAGCGGTCACCGGCATTGCCTGTGTTGAGGCCTTCGGTTGTACTGCGAGCTGCTGCAGCCGTTGGATGTAGCGGCGCAGGTCTTCCAGAACGATCCTTCCGCCCCGCTCTGTCCCCTTCACTTTCGTCAGGTCTATCCCGAGTTCGCGAGCCATTTTCCGGATTGATGGCGATGCCGCCGGCATCTCCGTCTCCCCCGCCGCAACGTCCACCGGCATTTCGGGCTCCGGCACAGAAGCATTCTCCGCCGGCACGGGAGCAGCAACCCCGGTCTCTTCATCACCGACTGATGCATCG
>DAIUKN010000205.1:0-5572 GCA_036848195.1 Bacteroidota bacterium | reverse complement strand
GGGGTCCGCCTGGCGGAAGAGGTGCAGCAGCAGTGATCGGGTACCATCCGGCGCGGTCCACCAGTACTCGGAATGGGTTTGCCCGGGCTCACCGCCGAATCCGCGGTACAGCAGCACCGTATCGATGCCAAACCCCCTGAGAATCGAGGGCATTGTGGCGATATGACCGAACGAGTCGGGGATGTACCCCACGTTCATCTGCCCGCCGAATTTCCGCGCCGCCGATGTTCCAAGCAGGAGGTTGCGCACGGTGGCTTCGGCGCTGACCAGGAACTCGTCGGGAAGAACGTACCACGGACCGACAATCAGCCGTCCTTGCGCGACCAGCCTGCGGATCTCGGACTCCCTTTCCGGACGGACCGCCAGGTAATCGTCCAGGATGACCATCTGCCCGTCCAGCGTGAAGCATGCGTAGCGCGGATCGCGTTCCAGCAGCTCCAGCAGATCATCCACCATGTTGACGAGCATGGCTCGGAACTGCTCGAAGCTCTTGTACCACTCGCGATCCCAATGAGAGTGTGATACGATGTGATAGGTCGGTTTCATCGGTTCAACCTCACGACAGTTTCAACTCTCTTAATCCAATCGCCGCACGTATGTGCCCAGCGGCCTGATAGCCGTGGAGGCACCCACCGCCGTCACACAGCTCGCAGCCACCGCATTTCCGATTTCTGCTGCAGCGAAAGGGTCGAACCCGCGCAGGATACCCGCCAGGAACCCCGAAACAAAGGCGTCGCCGGCTCCGGTGGAATCCACGACATGTTTTACCGTGACCGGCGGGATCGTCTCTTCCCTTCCATCGGAGGCGATATAGCACCCACGCGATCCGAGCTTCACGCCAACCACACCGGCGGCTCCCGCTCTCTTGAGTGCTTTGACAATCCGTGCCGGGGTCTTTTCACCTGTCAGCGACACCGCCTCCTCGAGACTCGGGATGAAGTAATCCACCGAAGGGAGGATTTCCTTCAACAACGCCACGTCCCGCCGCGGATTGCCTCCGGTGTCCAGCATGATGGCCACACCGGTTTTCTTCTTGATCGTACGAAACACTTCGCCCAGCTTCTGCTCACACTCCGGAAGAAGACCAAGATACCCGAACGCGAATATCCTCGCGGACTTCAGGACCGAAAGCCGTTCGAGAATATCCCGGGGACGGAAATTCCTCAGGCATCCACGTGCGTGAAGAAAGGTCCTCTCGCCGGTCCTATCCACAAGCGCAATGGTCGAGGCGGTCTGCCGGCGCCAATCGACGGTGATACCACTGGTCTCGACCCGGTGCTGGCGCAGCCGTTCCACGATGTACTCTCCGAACGCGTCATGCCCGATCCGCGCGATTGCGCCGACGCGGAAGCCCAGTTTGGCGAGATCGAGGCCGCAATTGAGAACGTTCCCCCCCGTCGTAATGGTGATCGAATCGAGGTATTGCAGTCCTCCCGGTTTCGGTGGCGCTTTCATGTTCACCGGCCGTCCGATCACGTCCACGACAGCCAGGCCGCCTACCACCACGTCCAGGCGGCGCCGGTAAGGGAGATCCGTCTGCTCCATCTATTCAGTTGTCTTTCCCGTAGTGAAATCCAGAATTCTCGTCATTCCCTTGTACCGCATCGTCAGCTTGCCGCTTCCCACTTCCGACTGGAGATAGGGTCCATCGAAGAACCTGGTCTTGCCAAGGTCGACGACCGCCCCGTTCAGCGTCCGCCCGTCAGGAAACGCGAAGCGCATGGAGGCATTCTCCACCGTTCTGTAATCAACCGACACCGCACCCGGAACGAGTTTTGCCACAGGAATGTGTGTCCGCAAACTTCGGCAGAAGCTCTCGAACGAGCCGGCTTCGGCGGCTGAACGGACTTCGATCACGTACCCATTCTGCAGTTTATGGCTACGGAGCCTCCAGTTGCCGGTTTCTTTCGACTTCGCCAGGTCCTCCGGCCTTCCGATCGTGTTCTTCGCCTGCCCCGGTGTGTCATGCTCTTCAATCCATTCGTACTCCTGCAACGGAAACCACCCGACGTACGTTTCCCCTGCCTTACACATGATCCAACCGGAAGGGTCGACGTTCCGTTCTTCGAGATTTTTGGGGAAGAACCCGTCAATATGTTCCGTGACCGTTCCGGGAGGAATGTCATAAAGGGCGATCAGCGTGTTCTTGTACTGAAAAATCCTCTCGTACGGTGATCCCCCCGTCCACTTGTCAGGATTGTTGTATGTCGACTTCGATGCCACCACATCCGCGATCAGCGGTTTCAATTCCTCCGGAAAGAACATCCCGAGCTCATAGCTGGACCAGTATGGGTGGAGCCCGAAGATCGTCGTGTACGGCCGGCCGTAGCGATAGCGAACCCCCCAGGTGTGCTGCTGGATCGGCTGGAGGATCCCCCCCTGCAGTGACCCGATGCCGTAATCATGTGTGACATACGTGTACTTATACACCGGCGGGTTCTTCTCCTTGCCGAACCGGATGACATTGCGGACCCTCTTGCGCTCCTTATGCACGTACGGCATCGACCGGTCCGTGGCAATACGATAAATGATGTCGGGCAGGCGATATTTCCCCAGTGCGGGAAGGATGGTCCAACCGGATTGGACCGGTTCCCCGGTTCCAAAGTAGAGATAGGCAAACGCCGATGCTCCCGAAAGGAGCGGCTTGAAGACCGCCGGCTGATAGATCCGGCTGAACCCCCCCAGGTACTGCCCGTCCAGGTGCTCCGCGGCGAAATCCGCCAGCACGAAGTCAAGCATCATGGTCCCACGTCTTTTCATTTCAGGGTCTTTGGCGAACTCGGAGAGGAGGCTCATGGAGATAGCGTATTCCGGGAAATAGTCCGGCGAGTCAAACTCACCCTGGCCGATGGTCGTGGTGATCGTCATCCAGTGGAGCAGATACTCTTTCGCCTCCGCCAGGTTCTCATCCGATGATCTCCCGTTGTACCATTCGGACCCCGGCAGGTTGGGCCACTCTTCAGCCGCAAGGAACAATGAGGAGTAGTACATCGCCCAGTGGTTCTCCGTGTCGCCCCGGTACGGTGCGTAGGTCTTCCATGCGTTTCGAACCGCCGCCTTCGTCGCAGGGCTCATCTGTTCCTTCCCGTGCATGTAAGCTCCAATCACGGGAAACATCCAGAACATGTCGCCGCGCGGTTCCTTGAGCATCGCCAGGAATATGCTGTCCGCCACGGCGATCTCCCGATGGTGCGCGTACCGGACGGCGACCGCGTAGTACCCGCCCGAGAGGGACGTATCATACGCTGAGGCGATGAACCGCGCACGTTCATCAAAGCTTTTGAGATACTCTGTTCGCGTCTGGGTCCTGCCAGGATGCAGGGCCAGGCAGACCAGAACCAGGGCGGTGCATACGCGCATCGTCATTCGTGTTTCCTCGTCAGAATGGTTCAACAACAATCGTGTACACCTGCGAGTCGGGATGGCCCACATTCCGCCAGTTCCCTCCGCCGTTGTCAGATCTGAACACGCCGCCCCAGTATGCTGCGGCATACACCCGCTCGCTCTTCGCAGGGTCCACCGCGAGTGAGTGGATCGTCAGCACCGTCAGTCCCGCATTCATCCGTTTCCAGGATCGCGCCCCGTCGATGGATTTGTAGACGCCTGTCACGTACCCGCCGGCATACACGGTGTCCGGTGCGTTCGGATCGAAGGCAACAGCGTAGAAGGTTTGATGATCCAGACCCGCCTCGCATTTGGTCCACCATTTGCCGCCATTCCGGGTCACGTAGAGACCGTAGTCCTCGGTCCCTGCAATAAGCGTGAGAGGATCCCTCGGATGCTGAACCACAATCCGGGCACCTGGGACGCTCAGGCCAGACCGCTTCCAGTGAAGCCCGCGATCATCACTCGCAAAAACGCCCTCCTCCGTCGCGCAGTAGACCTTCCGCGAGTCCGAATGGTCCACAACCACCCAGGAGGTAAACAGGGCACCGAGCCCCGAGTTCGTTTCAGTCCACGTGGCACACCCGTCCATGGTCCGGAAGACTCCGTACGGAGTGGCGACATACACGGTGTTGAGGTCCGTCGGGTCGGGAGCGACACAAAGGACTTCCGTGATCCGCCAGTCCGTTGTCATTCTCCATGTGGACCCGCCGTCCGTGGATTTGTGCACGCCGTTTCCGGCGGCGATGTAGATCACGTTCCCGCGGGCCGGCACCGGAACCGCTGTCCCGAAAGCCCGGATGTTTACGGGACCCGCATGGTGCCATACCGTATCTTCGACCGGCCGCTGAAAATAGAGCCCCGTCCTGGGGTTCGCCGCCCCGACGACAAACAACTTGGTGGCCACCACCGCCGTATACACTGTTGACTCCTGTGCGCTGAGCGGCTCGCCCATCAACCCCAGACACGCAACGGACAGGAGGCCGGTGTGAAGAATCTTCATCAGTCTCACTTCAGGTTATGGATAGAACTCAATCTGCTTGACCTTTGCCCCTGCTAATCCCCCGCTTTTCCATGACGTCCCGCGGTCGTTCGACTCAAACACTCCCTGGCCGTCTGTTCCGACCAGCAAGTGGTCCCCGTTTCGCGGGTCGGCACGGACGGTGAAAATCCCTTCCACATTCGGATCGGACCAGATCCGGTGCCAGGATTTCCCTCTGTTGTCGCTCTCCCAAAGGCCGGTTTGCCAGCCGCCTGCGTAGAGATGTTTGCCGTCCGGCGATTCGCTGATATCATAGATCGTGCTGTTCCCGATCCCCTCCGACGCCCTCCAGTGTCTGCCCCCGTCCCCGCTCCACCGGACTCCGCCGTCTTCGATCCCCACGGCGAGGAACGCCGGATCGCGCCGACCCTGCAGCACCGTCATGATCTGAGGTGCCCCGACGTTCAATGGCTCCCAGGAATCTCCGGCGTCACTGGTTCGGTAAAGGTCATCTTCGGCCGCCGCATACAGAATCCTTCGATCCGTGGGGTCCATCGCCAGCTTCTGGACAAACCATCGTTTGAACCCCTTTTCTTTGTGCACCCATACCGCCCCGTCAGTGATCGTCTTGAAGACGCCCCACGGCGTGGCGGCATATACGGTTGCAGAGTCAACCGGGTCGGGCACGACAGAGAGAATCTCCATGGTTTTCCATGAAGTGGTGATCCGCCAGCTCCGGCCGTCGTCGCTCGAGCGATGCACGCCGTTTCCCGCCGCGATGTAGAGTCGACTCGACCCCCCGTGCGCGAAGCGTCCGAGGCCGAACGTGAAGACGTTGGATTTCGTCACCATCCTCCACGTTGTGTCCCCCGATTGACGGACAAAGACACCGAAGCTGCCAGAGCTGCTCCCCGATACGCTCCCCCGAACAGAAAAGACCGCCGCAAAGACACGCATCTCCCCCGTGTCCATGCCTGAGCCGCGCACTGCGGACAGGTTTGCCAGCAGCAAGACCAGAAGAAGTCCGGGGCGGACGAGAGATGCAGACGACTGCACCAGCATTCATTTCTCCGTGATGGAGGGGACGGTGAAATCGAGTATCCGGACTTTCCCGTTACCGGACATCGTAATCACTCCGGTCCCAACCTCTGCATGAATGAAGGGGCCGTTGAACAGTTTGTAACCCTTGAAATCGACCGCCTGTCC
>DAIUKN010000204.1:0-5584 GCA_036848195.1 Bacteroidota bacterium | reverse complement strand
AGGGGTATCCGACACACTCACAGTGGTGGCATGCCGAATTGCTTGCGCCTCGTAAGGCGTGAAAGAGAATATGAGGTCGATGCGGATGCCACTCGACCCGCTGGAGAGGGACAGCACATTGGTCCTCCGGACAAACTGCTCGACATCGCGGTTCACAGGGCTCAGGCCGATACTCTTCGCCAATGCAAGAACACGGGTTAGTGCGCTGCTGTCGGCACCCAGGGTGACGTCGATATCCCGCGTGAGGCGAGGTTCACCGTGGAGAAGCACCGCTTGGCCTCCGATCACCATGTACGGGATGCCAGCGCCGTCGAGTGCCCCGGCGAGACTAGCGAGGAGGGTCTGAAACATTGGCGTTCAGCATTGCCGCAAGACGGACATCGTCCTCCAGACCTAACAGCATATCACGCGCGTCAAAGTGCCCGAACAGCCGAGCTTCTTCGTAGAGCGCTTCCAGAATCCGATACTTCTCTTCGAGCGAAAGATCCTGTTCGGAGAGCCAGGTCCGTTTCGCGCGGCCAAAGTATTCTGCGTCTCTTATCATGCATTCAAAATACGTAGAAATGACACCGTTATCAACTGGACAGATTATGAGGTTGATCAGATCGCTTCGCGGCCCTTCCGTACAAATAGCCTGGACAGCGAGTCACACTTCATGACTACGTCCAACGACGCCAGAGGCATATTTCCCACGACAGGTAGCCAATGCCTGAGCGGGGAAAGACTAACTTATCATTGGCACCACTGCAGAGGGTCGGCGCTCTCCCTTGGAAAGCGCCGATGCCAAGAACCGGCTCGGACGAAAGGCGAGCCCAGACCAACGTGGAGCCGTCTGCCTTTTACTCCTTCTATTCCTCCAGGCGCGCAGAATATGCCCGGGCTCAACGAAATTCCTGTCGCTCGCGAGTTTCATCAAGCACTTCTCGCCTGAGCTGCCAGCAATTCTCGAACCTCAATTGCTCTTCTTCCCGTACACCATTGCCACGACGATTCCCATGATCACATATTGGAGAATCCCGAAGAGAAACCACTTCAGCGCAAGACCGTACGGAATTGCGATCATCGCGTAGGTGCCATAGGCCATGCCCATGCTGAGCCAGATGCCGATGTAGAGGCCATAACGAACCCCCTCCATCACTCCTTTCCCCTCGTACCCCTTGGCGAATATGAACGTGAAGAAAAATGCCCCGAATATCATGAGCACGTGATACACCCACATGAGCGACATCATGTCGGGCCGCCAGAGGTGTTGAGTCGCCTGGAAATCCGGCATGAGGAGAAGACCGTTCACGAGGAAATTGACAATTTCCTCCGTCACAAACACCGCAATGACGCCCAACCAGAGCTTCTTATTCATGGTTTTGCCCTCCTGCATATGGTGAATGGAAAATGACAACGCACGGATGGCGTCGAGAAAAACAACGCACGGCTGTGCACCGTGTTCAATGACGCATGCGACTCGTCCATTCCAGGGCCAGATTGCGGAGGCTCCGGTCTGCATGCTCGAAGAACATCTTGTATGATTCACAGAAATGGCACATCCCCTTGTCTCGGGGATCCCGCATCCGGTCTTTCGGGCACCCACCGCGGCATGTTCGCAGCCATTCGCATTGAAGACACTGTTCGGGAAGGGCAGCCTTCTTTTCCCCGAACTTCTGCTGGAGGGGTGCATTCAGCATCGCGGAAAGGCTGCCGGTCATGACATTTCCCAGTTTCCACTCTGGGTCGGCATAGAAGTCGCATGCAAAAACGTCGCCATTGTGTTCAACAACAACATAGACGCCGCAGGTCTGCATCAGTGTACATTCCGGGGCACCGAGTCCGACGTAGGAGTGAAAGACCGAATCGAAAAATCGAATGGAGGTAGTGGCGATTGGACCATCGAAATCAGCCTGCCAGAGATCGAACAATCTGACGAGGAACTTGCCGTACTCATCCGCGGATACGCTGTAGGGAGCGGCACGTGACGGATCGATCGGGTCAGTCTCCACGCACGGAATGAACTGCATGTCGGTCAAGCCGATCGTCTTGTGAAACTGGTAGATTTCATTTGCGAAATGCGCGGAATTCTCCGTGACCACTGAAATCGCGTTCACTTCCACGCCGTGCTCCCGCAGCATCCTCGCATTGTTTACCACCCGCGACCACGACGGCTGTCCACCTTTGAACCGGCGATAGTGGTCATGGACGTGCTCCGGGCCGTCTATGGAAAGACCAACGAGAAACCTGTACTCTCTGAGAAACTCCGCCCACGCTTCATCCAGAAGAACGCCGTTTGTTTGAAGTGCATTGCTAACGATTTTGCCTGTCCCGTATTGCCGTTGGTACTCAACCACGCGTTCGTAGAACGGCAAGCCCATGAGTGTTGGCTCGCCCCCCTGCCACACAAAGGCGACATGCTGCTCCCGCCCGCTCAGGGCCTGACGTATCATCTCTTCGAGGACTGACTCGCCCATCCGATGGGCGGGCGCCGGGGGAACATGCTCTCCCCTGTCAAGATAGAAACAATACTCGCACTCCAGGTTACAGTCGGGCCCTGCGGGTTTCACGAGAAGGAGATTGAGTGGCTTACGCGACTGGAGCACAGGTCAGAGTTGTTTCTGTTCTCAATGCAGATGGTGATTTGCAGACGACGAAGTGATCGGTTTCATTCTACGATAATTTCGTCCGCGAAGAGCCATGCTTTTCCCCCGGCACCGGGATGCCACGGGGGACAGACTCCGATGTTCCTGGCCGTCACACGCAGATACCGAACGGGCGTCGCTGCGGGAGTCGTGGTTCCAAAATCTTCAATGCGAGGTGCCCAGTCAGCTGCACTTCCGTCTGTTTGAATTCGCTTGACAATATCGTAGCTGGTCCCATCGGCCGAGAAAGCAAACTCAACCTCCGCAGGAAGAAAGATCCAGGCGGATTGGTTCTCCAGAAACCCGGCCGTAAGCCTCTTCACCGGCGTCGTTTCACCCAGATCGATCCGGGCCTCCAGATCCACACCTTCATATGCCTGCCATGCACCGTCTGCATGGTCGAGAGATCCGCGTTTCCCGTCGATCAGTGTGACATCGCCGTTCGCCGGATACTGGCCGCTGTACGGGTGCGTAAGAACGATGGTCTTTCCCAAAGCGAGGGTGTGCACGTTGCCGCTCCGCGCACTTCCGGCCCGACCGGGAGCACGAACCCCTCGACCTTTGGTCATGGTGAGAGCATCACCCAGCTCCTGCCGTGCTGTGGCACCGAGCGTCTGAAGACGTGCTACAACATCAGGGTATCCCTCAGCGACGTTCACTTTCTCTGCAATATCTTCCTCCAGATCATAAAGCTCTATTCCCGTCTTGCCGCCGGAATACGGACCGGGATGCCCGTCCTTGCCCGGCTCGACACCGGCATACGAACGATAGGTGTGGGGAAAATGCAGCTTCCACTTTCCCATCCTGACCGCCTGAAGCTCGCCGTCATAGTAGTAAAAGAAGTGATTGCGCGGATTGGCGTCTTTCTCCCCTTCCAGAAGCGGGAGAATATTGATGCCATCGATCGGCTTTGCCGGCAGCGTTGCGCCACAGACGGCCGCAATCGTCGGCAGCAAGTCGATCGTCGAAGCTATCCTCCGGCATTCTTTCCCAACTGCCACCCGTCCCGGCCAGCGCATGATGCAAGGGACGCGCGCTCCACCTTCCCACATGGTTCCCTTGCCCTCTCGAAGCGGACCGGCGGATCCCGCGTGGTTTCCGAAATTCAACCATGGACCATTGTCGCTCGTGAAAATTACCAGGGTGGTCTCATCGAGTCCGGCCTTCGATATCGCCCGGAGTATTTCTCCGACGGACCAGTCAAGTTCCATGATGACGTCGCCGTACAAACCCTGTTGACTTGCCCCCCGAAACCTGCTGGAGACGCCGAGTGGCACATGCGGCATTGAATGTGGGAGATAGAGGAAGAAGGGTCTATCGTTGTTCCGCTCAATGAAGCGTACAGCCCGTTGTGTATACAGCGTGGTCAGCTCGCTCTGATCGGCAAGCGTGCGAATTTCGGAAATTCTCTCGTTTCCCTCGATCAGGGGTAACGGTGGATAGGTGCTCTTGCCGCCCTTGTCCAATGGGCGCCCGTCGAAATCAACCGGCCACATATCGTTCGAGTAAGGAAGTCCGAAGTACTCATCAAAGCCATGTTGCAGCGGGAGAAACTCTCTATAGTGTCCGAGGTGCCATTTGCCAAAGATCCCGGTCGCATATCCCTTCTTCTTAAGCATGCCGGCGATCGTTTCCTCATTGGGATGCAGCCCGACGGTGGACCAGTGCATGAGGGCGCCCCGAATACTAACCCGCTCCGCATAGCATCCGGTAAGCAGCGACGCCCGGGAGGCGCTGCAAACGGCTTGCGAGACATAGAAATCTCTGAACACCACTCCCTCCGACGCCATCCGGTCAAGGTTGGGTGTCGTGAAGCCTCGGGCTCCAAACCTCCCCACATCCGCGTACCCCTGGTCATCAGTGAGAATCACGACAATATTGGGAGTCCGTGCCATTCTCCTGCTGAGAGGCATTGAACCCAGAGCCAGGGCCGATGTCCCGAGTCCGAGGGTCTTCAGAAAGTCACGGCGGCTCTGTTTTTCTGATTCTGCGGAAGTCAAGTCACCCCTGCAAATGCGTCCTAATGGGGAAGGGTTTTTTCGAAGTCCGTATCCCGGTAGTAGAGCTGGAGATGCTTCAGTTCGGATTTCAACTGTGTCACCACGCCGGCGTAGTGAGGATCATCATAAAGATTCCGGAGCTCGTGGGGATCGGTGTGTAGATCGTAGAGCTCCCAGGCATCGATGTCGTAATAGAAGTGGATCAATTTGTAGTGATTCGTCCGTATCCCGTAATGTCGCTTGACTGCGTGCACACCCGGGTATTCGTAATAGTGGTAGTAGACAGACTGCCGCCAACCGGCGGGCGGTGCTCCCCGTGCCACGTCCCGGATGGAGCATCCCTGCATGTCCTCCGGTATCCGCACACCGGCATAGTCGAGAAAGGTGGGAGCAAAATCGAGATTCAGCACCATGCTGGAGACGACACCGGGTCTGAGTTGCGCAGGATACCGGATAATCAAGGGTATGCGCAGAGATTCCTCGTACATGAACCGCTTGTCAAACCAACCGTGCTCTCCAAGATAGAATCCTTGGTCCGATGTGTAGACGACAATCGTATTCTCGGCTTGATCCGTTGCATCAAGATAGTCCATGATCCGCCCGATGCTGTCATCGACCGAAGCGATACACCGTAGGTAGTCTTTGATATACCGCTGGTACTTCCATCCGGCCAGATTCTTTCCTGTCAACCTTGCCTTGCGAAAGGCGTTGTTTCCCGGGCCGTACGCTTTGTCCCAGGCATCCTTTTCCGCTGCGGTCAGCCGGTCGTACTCCTCGTGCCAGTACCTCCGGTCCATCGTGTCCTTTAGTGAATCGGTGCCGGAGGAGTCACCTGGAGTCATTTTCAAATCGTATCCCATGAAGAGATCATCAGCAATCCGCATTTCCTGCCGCCGGGCCGCATCACTCCGTGTGGCATAATCGTCGTAAAATGTCTCGGGGACCGGTTTCTCCTCACCT
>DAIUKN010000203.1:0-5610 GCA_036848195.1 Bacteroidota bacterium | reverse complement strand
GTCCTCCGCTGCCCGTCAATCTCACCCGCCGGCCCGACCTGGCCGACCTTCACGTAAAACCCCACGACTTGGAGACCTACGATGAGCTCACTCACGACGATCCCGACGACGACCCCGACCAGTGACCTCCCGCGGCAGCTCGCCCAGATCGGACTGCATGCCACCGCTTCGACTCTCGACGACGTCATCGCCCGGGCCACCAAAGGCCGCTGGCCGGCTCGGACCCTGATCGAGGAGATCACCCGCGCCGAGCTCTCCGAGCGCGCCCGGCGCGGGCTCCAGCGACGCCTTCAGCACTCCCGCCTCGGCCGCTGCAGCTTCCCAGCGGATGCATACCTCGGCAAGGAAGTCGCCGCCCGGTGGCCACCCCTCAGCAACTTCTCCTTCCGGCACGTTACCGTAGTACCCGACACCCGACGCACTGATCAGCACCGCCGGTTTCACCGTCGCCCGCCGGATGGCTTCGGTGATGGCGCGTCCTGCATCGAGGCGGCTGTTCAGAATCTTCTCCTTTCGCCTCGCGGTCCAGCGTCCACCCCCGATCGAGGCACCGGCGAAATTCAAGATCGCGTCGGCGCCGTCAACATGGTGACCCCAGCCGTGCGGGGTTGCGCCATCCCAATGTGCTACAACCGCCGCCGGAGGCAATGCATATCTCGCGGATTCCGGCCTCCTGGAGAGAACCACCACACTGTGCCCTGCATCGAGAAGTGCCCGGACAATCGATCGTCCGAGAAATCCCGTGCCGCCGGCAACGAGGATCTTCATCATCCGGGAATGACCTCCTGATCGGGTGCGCGTGATCCCGCAAGGAGGTTTGTAATGGCCTCTGCGCGGTAGTTGAAGATATCATTGAGCTGGCGCCGGACAGCCATGGCGTGTGCAACATCCCCGATCGGTCCGCCCGGGAGGACATAGCGCACGATATCCGTCATTTCCGTACCCGAGGGTATTTCCGCGAACAGATGCGTGTGATGCCAAAGGGAGTACGGACCTCTGATCTGTTCATCGACAAATTTCCACGGCGGTTCGTGCGAAGTGATGAGGGTCTTCCAGCGCACCGGTATCCCCAACCACCGGATCGTGTAGTCAATGACCGTTCCGACTTTCATCGTAATGGGGCTGGGCGTGAGAATCCTGAAGTCCAGCCAGGGGGGAGTAATACGGGCGAGATTTCCGGGAGCCCCGAAGAAGGGAAAGACCTCACCGGGCTTCAGAGGAAGCAGTTGCCTTCGCTCCAGCATATGAATGCCCATACGATGCCCCCTAGGCCCTTGTGCCGTCCGGGTAATAAATCCATTCGATTGCGTTTCCATCAGGATCTGTGACATAGCGCGACACTGTTCCGTCGCGGTGACGCTTCGCCTTCTGGAGGAACTCTGCCGGGGGATTGGACCCGATGTCGAAGGCAATATGGGAAGGGTGCTGATTCTTCAGGGTGAGCGCAATCCTCACACCGCCGGCTTCAAGGAATGCCCAGGTGGAATCCTGGTACAGGACACCGGCGCCGAGCGTTTCCGTATACCATGCCACCGACGTCGCGATGTCCGCAACGTTCACTGCCACATGATCAAATTTCATCATTCCTCCTTGGGATGCGTGCGATGACGGCCGGACGATCCCGTTGGGTTCCTGTACAGTCCAAGCGTCACGAGCCTTTCTTCTTCATGGCGCACGATTCGCCCGGGGTATTCCACTCCAAGAGTACGCCCCGCCGCCTTCTGCTCCGTGGGAGAAAGAACCCAGGGTTGATGAATTGCCTTTGACGGAAGCCCGGACAGCTCAGGAACATAGCGCCTCACATACGCCCCATCCGGGTCGAACTTCTCTCCCTGGAGAATCGGATTGAAGATCCGAAACCAGGGCGAAGCGTCGGTTCCCGTCCCCGCCGTCCACTGCCAGCCGCCGTTATTGGACGCAATATCGGCATCGATCAGATGATCGAAGAAGTATTCCTCCCCGCGCTGCCAGTTGATATGCAGATCTTTGGTCAGGAAGGACGCCACGATCATCCTCGCCCGGTTGTGCATCCATCCTTCACTCCGGAGCTGCCGCATGGCGGCGTCGACGATCGGATAACCGGTGCGTCCTTCGGACCATGCTGCGAAATGTTCCGCGTTCTCGCTCCAGCGCAGGCTCCTGAATTCCTCCCGGAATGCTCCTTCGACAACGAAGGGAAAATTCGCGAGGATCTGATAGTAGAATTCCCTCCAGATCAGCTCGTTGATGAAAACCTCGATGCTCTTCCGTTCACCTTTCAGGGCGGAATCGCCCCTCTCCCTTACCGCATGGTAGATTGTCCTGATGGAAATCGTTCCATTGGCGAGATGCGCCGACATCTTTGACGTACCGTCGATTCCGGGAAGATCACGTGTCTGACTGTAGGTGTCAAGACCGCATTCGACGAACTCCTTCAATCGTCGCCGGGCTGCACTCTCCCCGCACGGTTCGGCCGGTGAACCAAAGCCGGGAATGCGATCCAAAGCGCAGTCCCCGGGTTTTGGAGACGGGGATGCGATGCTGCGGACAATGGGAAAGGAAGGAGTGACTTCCGCACAACGGTCAAGCCAGGCATTCCGGTACGGCGTGAAGACCCGGTACGGCGAGCCGCTCGCAGCGAGAACTTCGTTGGCCTCAAAGAGAACCGTGTCCTTCAACGTCACCCAGTGCGAACCCTGACGCTTCAGCAAGGCTCCGATACGCCCGTCGCGTTCCCGTGTCGGGGCGTCATAGACACTGGTCGCGTATACTGCATCGGCCTTATGGGCCAATGCGGCGGCTGGAATTTCCTCCTCGGGGCTCCCCCGCCGGACGAACAGGCGCGATCCGGAACGGCGGAGATTCGCGTCAAGATCCTTCAGAGCACCGCGGAGGAACGTTCTGCGTGGGGTTGCTTTCCGGTACCGATCATCATCCTGGAGACAGACCACCGGCACAACCTCCTCGGCGTCGTGAATGGCATGCCACAGCGGCGCATGATCCTGTACACGGAGGCCTCTCCGCATCCAGACAACGACCCGCTTGTACCGTTTCGGGGCACTCACGCGATCAGCGGGGCGTTCTTACCGGACCGATGCATCTGCGTCAGGAAATCGAGCAGGTCCTTCGAAGAAGTGAAGATCGCGTCGACGATCCCATCAACCAGCATCTTGGGCGCTGCGCCGCGGCCACCGGCAACAAGAATGCCATGACTCCCGTGTGTCAGCTCACCGATCTGGCCGAGCTGTTGCTCAAGAACTTTCTTGTCTGCCACCTGCGTGATTGAGAGACAGACAATGTCCGGCCGGAGCTCACGAATAGCCACGATGACGGAGGGATACGGGCTCCTGGCGCCGAGGTAGTGACTCTTCCAGCCCTCCGACTCGAAGAGGCTCGACGCGCAGCGCAGGCCGATTTCGTGCGCCTCCTCACCAAGACAGGCACACACCACCGACTTCCCCACAGCCGGCTTAATGAGAATCTGGGCCTGCAATTTCGCAAGGGCATCCATGGTCTCATACGAAGCACGGTGCTCGTGAGAGATGTCGATTTCTCCGCGCGCCCACTTCTCGCCCAGCAGAGCCATGGCGGGGCGCAGGATCAGATCGTAGATCTCCCAGAGGTGAATACGATGTTCGTACAGAAATGAAAGAAACCGGAAGAGGTCAAGAGGGTCAGACGAGAGCGCTTTCTGAACGAAAGCGCCCACGAGTACGGGAAAATCCCGTGAGAGGATAGCCATCTGGACGGCGGGGGCATGCTCATCCGACTCCGGCATGGTAAGCGTCGCTATCGGCTCAAAGTGGTTCTTATCGGCAAACTCTATGACATTTCGGATTTCGAATTTCCGGTGCCCTCCGGGCGTCTTCTGACACTTGAGCATCCCTTCATCGGCCCAACGCTTTACGGTGGTTTCTGTGACGTTGAAAAGGCGCGCAACGTCAGCTGTGGAGAGTATGGTCTTTTGCACGAGAGGATAAGGGTAGGAGTATTGCGATATCAGCGATTTGTTCGATTCAAGTTCCAGGGCGCATGTATTCGGATCCGGTATGGAAAAGAATCCCAATACGACACAATACCGGAGACCTTACAAATTCAAAACAACCACCTCCTGCCAGGAGGTTCCATCAAGCGGCCTCAAAATCCAGGTGGTTTATCCCTTCTTGAGGAATAGGGCGCCCAGGGGCGGCAGGGTGAGGGGGATCGAAAAAGGCCTCCCGTGAATGGGAATAGGCTCGGAAGCGACAGCCCCGGCGTTTCCAAGGTTGCTTCCACCGTACAGAGTGGAATCGCTGTTGAGAAACTCCGAATAGACGCCGGGCTCACGAACACCAATCCTGTATCCGAGCCTCGGGACAGGCGTGAAATTGCAGACCACGGTTACCGGGTCCCGCCTATCCTTGCCAAAGCGTTCAAAGGAAATGACGCTGGATGCGGCGTCCTGGAAATCAATCCATTCAAATCCCTCGTAGTGGAAGTCATCTTCGTAGAGAGCAGGTTCCGTCCGGTGAATCCTCAGAAGGTCCCTCATCCAGAGCTGGATACCCCGGTGAGGTTCGTACTGGACAAGATGCCAGTCCAGACTCTTCTCGTGATTCCATTCATCCCACTGCCCAAAATCGCATCCCATGAAGAGCAACTTCTTCCCCGGAAAAGCGAACATCAGGCCAAGGAGGAGGCGGAGATTGGCGAATTTCTGCCATGTGTCGCCAGGCATTTTGGACAGGAGCGATGCTTTTCCGTGAACCACTTCGTCATGGGAGATGGGGAGGGCAAATCGTTCGCTGAAGGCATACAGGAGTGCGAAGGTGAGGTTCCGGTGGTGATAGGTCCGGTGGATGGGGTTCAGGCAGAAATACTCCAGCATATCGTGCATCCACCCCATATTCCATTTCAGGTCGAACCCGAGTCCTCCATACTCCGTCCCGTTGGTAACGCCGCCCCATGCCGTCGATTCCTCTGCGATGGTCAGCACTCCCGGGAAGTAATGGTGGAGGGTGTTGTTGAGATGCTTCAGAAAACTCACGGCATCCAGGTTCTCCCGTCCGCCGTACTGGTTGGGGATCCACTCCCCTTCCTTGCGTGAATAGTCGAGATACAGCATAGAAGCAACGGCATCGATCCGGATCCCGTCGATGTGGTACCGGTCCAGCCAGAAGAGCGCGTTGCTGATCAGGAAGTTCCGCACCTCATTCCGTCCGTAATTGAAAATGTAGGTGCCCCAGTCCTGATGCACACCCTTTCGGGGGTCAGCATGCTCGTACAGATGCGTGCCGTCGAACTTCCCGAGCGCATGGCTGTCCATCGGGAAGTGAGCCGGCACCCAATCGAGGATAACGCCGATATCGTGCTGATGACAGAGATCGACCATGTACATGAAATCCGACGGCGTACCGAACCGGCTTGTCGGCGCGAAGTATCCCGTCACCTGATATCCCCATGACGCGTCAAATGGGTGCTCCATGACGGGCATCAGCTCGATGTGCGTGTAGCCCACTTCCTTCACATACTCGACCAGATCTTCGGCCAGCTCGCGATAGGTCAGCCATCGTTCTCCGTCACCCCGTTTCCATGATCCGAGGTGGACCTCATAAACCGCCATTGGCCTGTTCAGCTTGTCATCCTTCGCAC
>DAIUKN010000202.1:0-5634 GCA_036848195.1 Bacteroidota bacterium | reverse complement strand
ACGGCAGCGTGGAAACGGCCGTGGAAGCCATGAAGTCGGGCGCCACCGACTTTCCGAGGATTTGGGGTGCGGACCGCTTTGCTTTCGCGGCGGGAGGCCTCTGTTTTGTGGGTATGCACGAGGGCCCGCTCATGAAGATGGCGGATGGCCATTGGGCACCGGAAGACCTCCGATGGGTCGACTCCGTTCTCGCTGCGATGCCTCACAACCAACCTTTTTTTGTCGTCACCCACTACCCGGTCGATTCAAGCATCGCTAACTGGTACGAACTGCTCGTGCGTGTGAAGCAATACAACCTGCAGGCGATTCTTGTGGGCCATGGCCACTCCAACCGGGAGGAGAATTTTGAGGGCGTGCCCGCGGCAATGGGTCGCTCCTCGCTTCGAGCTGGTGATTCCACTGGCGGCTATACGGTTGGCAGGATCCACGATGACACGCTCTCACTGACCGAGCAACGGACGATGCGGCCGGCGGGTCCTGTATGGCTGAGAATTCCGCTCGGTCCAAGAGCCTATCCGGTGAGCGACCCGCGCTGGCCGAGACCGGATTTCTCCGTGAACAGTCAATTCCCGGATGTCGACACACTCTGGACTTTCCGGTCCGGTCATTTGATTGCCTCTTCGGCGGCGGTTGGCAAAGGGATGGCCGTTGTTGGAGACGCTTCGGGAAAAGTCTACGGACTCTCCCTGGAGAGTGGAAAGGCCGGGTGGGTATTCCATACTTCGGGCCCTGTTTATTCATCACCCGCTGCTGCGGGGGCCTCGGTGGTTTTTGGCTCGGCCGATTCCTCCATCTATTGTCTCAATCTCGAGGATGGCAGCCAACTCTGGAGAGTCCGCACCGGTGCACCCGTTGTGGCGTCGCCGGTGGTCTCAAAAGGGATTGTGTATGTCGGGGGAGGCGACGGAGTATTTCGAGCACTTGATCTTGTGTCCGGCGAAGTTGTCTGGGAGTTTTCCGGCATCGGGGGATTCGTCGAATGTACCCCGTTACTGTATGAGGGGAGCGTGTACTTCGGCGCATGGGATGAGAGTTTCTACGCTCTCGATGCGCGGTCCGGCCGGCTCCTCTGGAGATGGCGAAGTGAAACGCCGGGAATTCTCACCTCGCCGGCTGCCTGCCGTCCCGTCGGGGCAGGAGGGCGGGTATTCATCGTTGCCCCGGACAGAAAGATGACAGCATTCAACGCCAGGACAGGAGCCGTCGAGTGGCGATCTTCTGCACACCAGGTGAGAGAATCTCTGGGCGCTTCGGAAGACGGGAAAAGGATCCTCATCCGGACCATCAGAGATAGCATCCTGGCTCTCTCTTCCTCCTCTCCGATGCCGCGTTCAATCTGGTCTGTCGACGCGGGTTTCGGATACGACATCAATTCCGCCATGCTTGTTGAGAAAGGGGGGGTGGTCTTCTACGGGTCAAAGAATGGTCTGCTCCTTGCCCTCGATTCCAGAACCGGCCGGCTGCTCTGGAAGCACCGGGTGGGGGTCGCAGCGATCCACACTGTCACACCTCTCGATGCACGGCGGATCCTGACAACCGATTTCGACGGCGCTGTCCAATTGGTTGTCTTTCAACAGAAGAGGTAGTTCCTCCGAAACTCCGCACGTTTGGTTGATTGTTCCTCCCGGGTTGGCTATATTACCGGTTAATGTTCTTTGAGGTTTTCCGAAGGGCACATGGGCTGCCGGTCGGAGATCGCACTCTCTCTTGGCAAGGCAATGACGCTGACTTCTCTGCATAACAGCGGTACCGGAAAGGGGAAAAATACCGAAGCGGGGAGCGAGTGGGTGATCCCTGAATTCTTCACGAATCCGGGAGATGAATTCAGGGCTGCAGTCGCCGGCGCAGCCATCTTCGACAGTACGTCCTTTGGCCGAATTGAAGTCTCGGGGTCAGACCGGCTTGACCTGCTTCATCGTCTTTCCACGAACGACTTGCTCGGCCTTCGCCCATCGCAGGTCTCCGGCACGATTTTCACGACCGACCGGGGACGGATAGTTGATCTCGTCTTTGTCGCTGTTCTTGATTCGACGCTCCTTATGATCGTCTCCCCGGGCAATGAAGACCGGATCATCCGTTGGATCCAGACCTACACGGTTCTTGAAGATATCACGCTGCGCAAGGTGACGGACGAGACGGCGATGTTTTCGATCGTCGGGAACGGCTCCCTGGAGGCCCTCAGCGCGATCGGTGGGACGGTTGCAGGGGCGAACCGGTGCGGCACCGGAGAATTCGCAGGACGGTCATTGCTGGCACTCGGGATTCAAGCCCGGCGGTGGCAGGGAGTACACGTTGTGGGTTCTCGTCCGTCCATCCTTGGCGCACGGCTCGAGCTGACGGGAAGAGGAGAGGGAAGAGGCTTAGTGCCCCTCGGGAGCCGGGCTTACGAGTTGTATCGCATCGCAGCGGGCGTGCCCGCTCTTGAGAGAGAGCTCTCTGAATCCTTCAACCCCTATGATGTGGGACTGCTCGAATTTGTCAATTTCAAGAAGGGGTGTTACATCGGTCAGGAAGTGATCGCGCGGCTGGACACATACAAGAAGGCCGCCCGTGATTTGTCCGGGCTGATTTTCGATCAAGCTCCGGGGGAGGGTGCAAACGGCACGCCAATTGTGAAAGAGGGAAAAGTGATCGGACAGGTGACGAGTGTGGCGACGGAAGCGATTGAAGGGCGATACATCGGGCTCGGCGTCGTTCGCACCGAAGAAGTCCAACATGGCGCGATGGTACAGGTGGCCGGTCGCACAGCCATTCTCCGGAATCTCCCCATGTTCCCGCCCTATTCATGAAACGCAACTTCACATGGGAGCAGATCGAATGCTGGCGCGATCGGGTACATCGGCGACGCCCCCGACTGGCCGTTGCGACAAAACGCCAGGCTCTCCGATTCATCGACGACGTCGGGTTCTGTTTCGCGTTCAAGTCCGAAAACTCGGAACTGCCCTGTCTCTGGCATGCGGCGTGCGGTGCGCGGGACCCCGTGATGCCACGGCAGACCCATCACGATCCTTCTATCTCCTTTGTCTGGGAGATGAAGGACACTCTTCCGGCCGAACGGAGAGTCTATTATGGGAAACTCCTGAAGGGACGGCCGACCATGGTCTCCCTGGAGTACCTCCCATATTTCTTTGTGCTCGCCGAGCGGACCGGCACGCCGGATGAGTACCTGCAGGAATTCCGCCGTGGACGGCTGAGTCCGACCGCGAGAGAAATCATGGACGCGCTCATGGATTCCTGGCCGCAGGTCACGAAGGGGCTGAAGCTTGCCACAGGCAAACACGGCAAGGCGGACCGGGCGGAATTCGACAAAGCTATCGCCGAGCTTCAGACGAAGATGTTCATCGTAAAAGTCGCGGAACAGTACGACCCGTTCACCTTCGTTTGGGCTCCATTGAACCGGACATTTCATCGCGAGGTGCGGAAGTCTCGCAGGATCTCCCCGGAGAAAGCTCGGACGGAGATCCTCGGCAGGTATTTTGCCGTTCAACTGGTTGCAACTGTCAGTTCGATCCACCGGCTCTTCGGGTGGAACAAGCAGGAAATCTATCAGACGCTCGGTCTCCTTCAGCAACGGGGGATTATCCGCACCGATGTCACGGTGGAAGGCCGGGACCATCGATACTATCTCTTCATAGAGTGAGTCTTATGCCCAAGCGATTGCCTCGACCACCGAAAGCCTACAAAGACCTGGAATTCCTGAACAGTCCGGATGCAAGAACGGTACGGATGCTGGCGGAATTCCTGGAACCGCAACGACGATTCCGGCAGGCAAAGATCAGAGATACGATTGTCTTCTTTGGATCCGCGAGGATACGTCCGCGCCGTGAAACGCTCGATCGCCTGAAAGCCGTCCATGCCTCAATGGAGAACGTTGTCCGGCCCACCAAGAGAATGCTGCAACAATTTCGTGCCGCGGAGATCCAGGTGGATCTCTCGCGCTACTACGAAGATACCGTCGAGCTTGCCCAACTTTTGACTGAGTGGTCAAAGAAACTGCGTCATCCGAACCGGTTCGTTGTCTGCTCCGGCGGCGGACCCGGCATTATGGAGGCGGCAAACAAAGGTGCGCACCTCGCAGGTGGAAAATCGATCGGTCTGAATATCAGTCTCCCGTTCGAACAGTTTGCCAACCCGTACCTCACTCCCGGGCTGAATTTCGAATTTCACTACTTCTTTATGCGCAAATTCTGGTTCGCCTATCTGGCAAAAGCCCTGGTTGTTTTCCCCGGAGGGTTCGGGACACTCGACGAATTGATGGAAATGCTGACGCTGATCCAAACCGACAAGGTCAGGAAAAAGGTTGCTGTTGTGATCTACGGATCGGAATACTGGAACAAGGTGATCGATTTCAACGAGCTGGTGAATCAGGGGATGGTCAACAGGGAGGATTTGGGTCTTTTCAAGTTCATTGACACGCCCCAGGAGGCCTTTCGATACCTGAAGAATTTCCTGATGGAATCGTACATCCGACCCGGCAACGGGTTTGTCCCCGTGGAATGACGTTTTTTTGCCATTTGCTATTTGATCCCGGCTTCAGTAGCTTGCGGAAGAGGGGATGCCCCGGTTTCGACGGGGATGAGGATGGTTCAGAACGCATACCGTGCTCTCCGAGTTGCACGTTAATAAAGCGGAAAACCATAAGTGCAGACTACAACTACGCACTGGCCGCTTAAGTGATTAAGTGACCCGTCTCGAGGAGTCCTGCCTGCCGGGCTCCAAAGAGGCGCCGACTTATGACAGGATAGTCGATCATTGTCTTCGGGGATGCTCGACGAACTCCGCGAAAGCGGGGCCACCTGAAGTTGCCCTTCCAGGATCCTGTCTGTCGGTTCAGGGAGGGCGAGCAATGAAAGACAGACTATGTATGTAGTGGGCTGAATGGTCTTCTCTTCGGACGCGGGTTCGACTCCCGCCATCTCCACATGTGAAACTCCCGCGGTTTCCCGCGGGAGTTTTGCGTTGCGGCCATGGGTATTGCTAGTATGCCAGGAATTGTCTACCTATAGCATTTTTCAGCTATCATGCGACATTCGATCTCCTTTGTGAAGGCTTCCGGGGCTGGGAACGATTTCGTGGTCATCGACAACCATGACGGACGCCTGGAGCTGGATCAGGCCCGGTTGGCAGGGGCTCTTTGCGACAGGCACTTCGGCATCGGAGCTGACGGACTGCTGATCCTCCAGCAATCCTCCACGGCGCACTTTCTCATGCAGTACTACAATGCTGACGGGAGTCATGGCGGAATGTGTGGCAACGGCGGACGGTGCATCGCGCGATTTGCCTACCTGAAGGGTCTGGCTCCTTCCAGAATGCGATTCCAGGCGCTGGAACACCTGTACGAGGCTGAAATCGCACCATATGGGGTGCGACTCTGGATGAAGAACCCCGCGAATTACAGGAGGGGGCTCCAGGCTGATCTCGGTGCAGAATCAATCGTTTGCCAATTTGTGGACACCGGTGCACCCCATGCCGTCGTCTTAGCCGAGAATCTTGAATCGATTGACATTGTTGAGACCGGCCGAGCTCTCCGATTTCACCGGCTATTCAGTCCGGAGGGGACAAACGTCAATTTCATGAAGAGGCTCGCCGGGAACGCGATCGCGATTCGAACCTATGAACGGGGGGTCGAAGCGG
>DAIUKN010000201.1:0-5638 GCA_036848195.1 Bacteroidota bacterium | reverse complement strand
CTGCGCTGACGAAACAGCGGATCTATAAGGTCATCGAGCTGGCGAAGAGAGTGGATGCAGAGCAGAACAAGCGGATCGTCACGAGCGAGCTGAACGAGCGTCTCGGGGCGGACATCAAGATCTTCCCTCCGCGGAGCCGGTCCGGCAAGGAGATCAAAATCAACTACATAACGCAGGTCAAGGCGAAACCTCCGGTCTTTGCCTTCTTCTGTAACGATCCCCGGCTCATCGACGATAGCTACAAGCGGTTCCTGGAAAACAAAATCCGCGGCCACTTTGCCTTCGAGGGCGTTCCCATCGTTCTTTCGTTCAAACGCAAATGAAGAACCTCACCATCATCGACCACCCGCTGATCAAGCGCGATCTCTCGACACTGCGTGACCGGGAGACCGATAACCACCTGTTTCGAACTGTTCTGCGCCGGATTTCTTCGGTCATGGCGTTCGAAGTCACCCGTGATCTTCACCTCACCACGGGCCGCGTGCGGACACCCCTGGAACTGACAGCCGGCTACACGCTCGCCGATGATATCGTTATCGTCCCGGTGCTCCGTGCCGGGCTGGGGCTCGTGGCAGGGTTTTTGGATTTTCTCCCCGAAGCCCGTGTCGGTCATGTCGGTCTCTACCGGAACGAAAAAACCCTCCAGCCGGTGGACTACTATTCCAAATTCCCGCGGAACCTCCAACGCAGCCTGGTTCTGCTCCTCGATCCCATGCTTGCGACAGGGGGGAGCGGCAGCGCCGCCATCAGCTTTCTCAAGCAGAAGGGGGCCAAAGAGATCCGGTTCATCACACTTCTTGCCGCTCCCGAGGGTGTCCGCAAGGTCTCAAAGGCGCATCCCGACGTCAGGATCTTCTCCACGGTCCTTGACCGGGAACTGAACCGCCACGGTTACATTCTCCCGGGCCTCGGCGACGCCGGGGACAGGATATTCGGCACGGAGTAGAACTCCCGACTGCCGTCAAGCCCCCCAAGCCGAACCACCTTTGGGATTTGGCATTTCTCTCCAACCCCCATTTTCCTCTCGCTTCGCTTGACAATTCCCGCCTAACCATCTATATTTTCTCAGCTTACACGACCGGGAGAGCGGCCACAGGAGAGAACCCTTTTCTCCCGTCTGGCGTTGTGTAATGAGGGGGGAGAGTCCCGCTGGGCATGACGAATCAGAAATACAAAAAGAAACTGGATGATCTTCTTCTGATCTGCCAGAAAAACCTTCCTCAGGTCGACGAGAGCCTGATCCGGCGCGCATTCGAGTTCGGATTCAATGCCCACCGCCATGATATCCGCGCTTCCGGTGAGCCGTTCTTCGACCACCCCTACGAGGTTGCCCGGATCGTCGCCAAGGAAATCCCGCTTGATGATGTCTCCGTAGCCTCCGCGCTGATGCACGACGTTGCGGAGGACACGGAGTACACAATCAAGGACATCCGTGAGGAATTCGGCGACACCATCGCCGACATCGTGGACGGGGCCACGAAGATCTCCGACATCTTCAAGAGTCACGATGTGACCCAGGCCGAGAGTTACAGGAAAATGCTTCTCTCGATGATGAACGACATCCGGGTCATGCTCGTCAAATTCGCCGACCGTCTGCACAATATGCGCACCCTGGAGTACCTTCCCCCGGACAAGCAGAAACGGATGGCCAGGGAGACCCTCGATATTTACGCGCCCTTCGCCCACCGGTTCGGTCTTGCCAACATCAAGTGGGAACTCGAGGATCTCGCGTTCAAGTACCTGCACCGTGAAGACTATGACACAATCGCACGGGAACTGAAATCCCGCCGGCGCGAACGGGAGCATTATATCCGGAAGTTTTCGCAACCCATCGAGCAACGCTTGCGCCAAGACGGGTTCAAATTCGAGATTAGCGGACGACCGAAACACCTCTACAGCATCTACAGCAAGATGATCAAGCGGAACAAGCCGCTGGAGGAGATCTACGACCTTTTCGCGGTGAGGATCATTCTTGATACAGAAGATAACAACGAATGTTTCGCCGTCTACGGCATGATTTCGGACATCTACATCCCCAATCCTGAACGGTTCAAGAACTACATTTCCGTTCCGAAGAAGAATGGTTACCAGTCGATCCACACAACGGTCGTAGGGCCCGAAGGGAAGATGGTGGAGGTCCAGATCCGCTCCCGGGCCATGCATGAGGTTGCCGAAAAGGGGATCGCTGCACACTGGATGTATAAGGACAACGTCGTCGCGGTTGATGAAGAACTCCACAACTGGGTCAGCTGGGTGCGCGAAATATTCGAGAATGCCGCCGAGGGCCAGGTCCCGACGCAACAGTTGATCGAGAGCTTCAAACTCAACCTGTACCAGGACGAGATCTATCTTTTTACGCCGAAGGGCGATCTGAAGATCCTCCCGAAGGGTTCGACGCCGGTCGATTTCGCCTATGAGATTCACTCGAAGGTCGGCGACCATTCGATCGCGGCCAAAGTCAACGGGAGGATCGTCCCCCTCGATTCAGCCCTCCGGAGCGGCGATCAAGTCGAGATCCTGACATCCAAGAGCCAGACCCCAAACCCGGACTGGGATAAATTCGTCGTGACCCACAAGGCGAAGTCGCACATCCGCCGGTGGATCAAGGAAGAACAGCGGAAAGCCGCGGAGGAAGGGAAGGAGATATGGGAGAAAAAAGTCAAGAAGGCCAAGCTGTCGATTAATGACGACGATCTGGGTGCGTTCCTGGCGGAGCGCAAACTCGAGAACATCGCGTCGTTCTTCCTCGGGATACGTCAGGGGAAGATCGATCCGGACGAGATCATCGGCATGATCGTGGAGGAGCAGAAACATCCTCAACCCGTGGTGACGGAGGAAGGGAAGATCGACGGTCTCTTCAACCGGTTTATCAGCTCGGCGCGCGACGTCGCGGGCCGGGGCATCGTCCTGGATGGATCACAGGACAATTTCATGCACAACTATGCCAAGTGCTGCCAGCCGATTCCGGGCGATGAAGTGGTCGGTTTCGTGACCACAGGGGAGGGGATCAAGATCCATCGGCGAAACTGCAAGAACATCCGCCTCATGATGCAGGTCGAGAGCAATCGGATCATGGAGGTCCGCTGGCCCACCGACAACGGGGTGCTCTTCGTCGCCGGTATCAAGATTTCCGGCGATGATCGGCCGGGGATGCTCAACGACATCACCCACGCGATCTCCTCCTACCTCAATACGAACATCCGGAGCGTCAGCATCGATTCTCAGGACGGCATTTTTGAGGGGACGTTCATCCTCAACGTCCAGAACACCGACCATCTCAGCAAAACCCTTGACCGGATCCGCCGGGTGCGCGGCATCAAGCGGGCCGAGAGATTCGAGGAATGAATGCGACCTCGAACATGCCGGGACGGATTCTGGGGATCGACTACGGGAGCAGGAGAGTGGGCCTTGCCGTCAGCGACCCGCTGAGAATCATCGCACAGGGGCTTGGCACGGTTGACAATGATACGATGCTCTTGGATCGCATTGCGACGGTCATCCGGGAGCAGGAAGTCACACTCATCCTGGTGGGGATGCCATATGCACCCGACGGGGGGGAAGGCGGGAAGGGCGCTGAAGTGCGGGGATTCATCGAGAACTTGCGTCGCACCACCGTTGTTCCACTTGAAACATGGGATGAGAGCTTCACGTCCGTGAATGCGAAGAGTGCCATGATCGAGTCGGGCATGAAGCGGAAGAAGAGGCGTCTCAAAGGGCGTGTTGATGAGATGGCCGCACGGCTGCTGATCGAGGAGTATCTGGAAAGCCATCATCATTTCTAATGTGACAGTGACCGACGAGCAGAGCCCGACGGGAAGGATGAAGAGATTTTTCCGCTGGATGGGCGAGCACAAGATCAAGACGTTTTTCATCGTGCTGTTTCTGATCCTTCTCGCAGAACTCTCGACGATTCCATGGTTCGGGGTCTCCGGCCTAAAGACGGAGAACCCCCCGGAAACAGCCCTGATGCGGCAACGGAGAACCGAAGCGGAACGCGAGGGGAAGCCCCTGAAGATCGTCCATCGCTGGATTCCGCTCTCACGGATTCCCCTCCATGTCATCAATGCCGTGATTGTTGCGGAGGACGGGACATTCTATTCCCACGGAGGATTCGATTGGTACGAAGTCCAGCAGTCCATCGAGAAGAACGTCGAAGAGAAACGCCCCGCCCGCGGGGCCAGCACGATTACCCAGCAACTCGCGAAGAATCTGTACCTGTCGACTTCCAAAGACCCGGTCCGCAAAGCCAAAGAAATGTTGATCACCCTTCTGCTCGAGCACTATCTGGAGAAAAGCCGGATCCTGGAATTGTATCTGAATCTGATCGAGTGGGGAAGGGGCGTCTTCGGAATCGAGGCCGCCGCACAAACCTTTTTCGGGAAACCGGCAAGCGGACTCACCGTCGATGAAGGGGCGCGGCTTGCGGCGGTTATCCCGAGCCCGCTGCGCCATCGACCGGATGGTGACAGCCGCTATACCCTGCGTCGAAAACAGATCGTCCTCGACAGAATGTTGGGGAGAAATTTCCTCTCACAGTCATCAGCAAAGGAGGATTCATCAAGCCGCCCGGACCAGGAACCCCTTCAGACCATGGATGCCACGGACTCAACAGCAACAGACGAGGGTGACAGCAATGGATTATAAGGATGTCCTGCGCCTGATTGAAGATGGCGAAGGGTACGAGATTGAGTTCAAGAGGAAAGTCTCCACACCGGAGAAGATCGCGCGGGCGCTGATCGCGTTCGCGAATACGAAAGGAGGACACATCCTGTTCGGGGTCGACGACGATGGATCGATCATCGGCGTCGAAAGCGAAAAGAGCGAAGTGGATCTGATCCGTCTCGCCGGAACGGCGTACTGCTATCCGGAGATACATCCTGCCATCGATATCGTTGCGTTCAACGGGCGGGATGTCATCGTTGCGACCGTGGAAGAGAGCGCGGATAAGCCCCACTTCTTTACAGGGGAGAATGCCGGCAATGGGAACGGGCAGGGGGATGACCATACCTCCGTGTTCATCCGCGTCAACGACAAGACCCTTATGGCCAGCAAGGAAGTGGTCAAGATTCTGCGCGCGGAACGCCCGGATGCCCCGCCGATGCGGATTGAAATCGGGGACAACGAGAGGAGACTCTTCCGCTACCTGGACGACAATGAACGGATCACAACGAAAGAGTTCAGCAGGCTGGTGAATATCTCGGAGCAGCGAGCGACCCGAATTCTGGTTTCACTCGTACGGGCCGGGGTCATGAGGATTCATACCCTGGAAAAACGCGACTTCTTCACCCTCGCGTATGATGTGACGAAGGCCTAGACCATCCGTCGGGAACCTGTCTCATCGGCCCGCTCCCGGGTCCTGCCAGATTCTCACCAGGTCGAAAACGGCGATTCCGTACGCAACGGCAGCGTTGAGCGACTGCTTGGTGCCGAACATCGGTATCTCTATTGCGAGATCCGCAGCGGCGACGATGGCGGGCGAGATGCCCGTCAATTCGTTGCCAACAACAATGCAGAGGGGGAAATCGGATTTGGCGATCGCGTAATACGGGACGCTCTTCGTGGTATGCTCCAGCACGCAGATTCTCACCCCTGACGAACGTGCTGCGGCTATTGCCTCGAGTGGATCTGCGAAGTACGA
>DAIUKN010000200.1:0-5640 GCA_036848195.1 Bacteroidota bacterium | reverse complement strand
CATTCTGGCCCCCCTTCCCTCCCGATCGATAGGTATCGATCTTCAGGTCGGCAGGATTGATCTCAATCTCGACATCATCTTCAATCTCAGGATAGACGAAAACAGAAGCGAAGGATGTGTGGCGGCGCGCATTCGCATCAAACGGAGAGATACGGACGAGCCGGTGAACACCGTTCTCAGCCTTCAGATAGCCGTACGCGAACTTCCCCGTCACCTCCACCGTGGCGCTCTTGATACCGGCACCATCACCGTCAAGACGATCAGCAAGAGAGACTCTGAACCCCTTTCGCTCGGACCAGCGGACGTACATCCGAAGAAGCATTTCCGCCCAATCCTGAGCCTCTGTCCCGCCTGCACCGGCGTGGATCGTAAGGATCGCATTCCGCTCGTCGTCCTCTCCGCTGAGCATCCTGCGAAACTCAAGATCGCCCATCTCCTGCTGGATGAGCTGCAGCTCTTTCTCAATGTCGTTGGTGAACGATTCGTCGTTCGATTCCTCAGCAAGCTCTACCAAAGACCCCGCATCATCCAGCTTGCGGTGGACGGCTGCCCATGAATCGACCCAGGCCTTTCGGGAAGCGATCTCCTGCATCACCTTCTGTGCCGCCAGGTTGTCGTTCCAGAAATCAGGCGCCTCAGTCTTGTTTTGCAGCTCCGCTACTTCCTTCTCCTTGGTATCGATGTCAAAGATAACCCCGGAGGCCCACAAGACGCTGCCTCAATTCCTTGATCGACTCCTTCTGCTCCTCAAACATGAACCCCTCTTCAAAGTGATACGGACTCTTCGATGTCAAGCTCCATCCGGAGCATCGCGCTGCCTAAAGTCTTTCCCTGTGCATCGTTCTTCAACGACTTGGTCCCGCCGCCCCCCAGGGATTGGTGCAGCAAGAAATTGAGAGCCCAGAGATTCGGGAGCTCGAATCGTTCGACCTTGCCGAACGCGATACCCCTGAAGTGATCAGCTACCCGCTCGACCGTAAGATATTTCAGAAGAATCGGATAGTATTCCCTCTTTCGGGCAATGACCCCGACATTAGCGGTGTCTCCCTTGTCGCCGGACCGGGCATGAGCGATCTGAATCAGACGAAGCTTCACCGGGATCCGGCTCCCCCCCGCGCGAGGACTACCCGCGGAGTTACCGCCGTCTTCGGCATCAACGCCGGCCAGTACGAGATAACCTCGCTCGGCTTCGGACGCCCCCCGGCGAACCCCGTAACTGCCGGAGGGCCGGTGAGTATCAGAGGCGCGATCTCCATCCCGAATCGCTCCACGGTCCGAAAATCCTTTCCCCGAACACCCACGCGCAGAACAACTTCATTGATCTCCGTAACGGGTGTCGCCAGAGGTCCATGGCAGGAATCATACCCCACGAACTCCGTCCGAACCTCTTCAAAAGAGAGGCCAAGGGCCGAAAGCCGATCACGAAGGATTCTGTCCGCCGCCCTCGCCTTCTCCAGGGCATCCGGCCAAGCATATGTCAGCGTCCCGACAGAAGTGTATCCATCTGCGTACGACATCGACACTTTGTAGGAATCCGTTGCCATATAGCCCTTGACACCAAACACTTTAACGCGATTAACTCCAGCCTCTTCGAGGTTAATGCTTGTGAAGTCTGCGATGCAGTCCGGCGTGATGTATCGTTTTGGATCGCCGATCTCGTAGAGGAGTTGCTCCTTCACAGTCTGTTGGGAAACCAGACCACCTGTTCCCTCATGCTTGGTAATCAGAACGGTGGCGTCAGGAAACGCCTCCGCAATCGGGAAGCCTATTCCGGCGAGGTCGGGAACGGAGGCCCAGGCGGCAGAGAAGTTTCCCCCGCTTGCTTGCCCGCCACACTCCAGAATGTGCCCCGCAACCGTTCCTGCCGCCATTTTGTCCCATTCGTCGGCCTTCCACCCGAATTCATGGATCATCGGTGCCAGCGTCAGACCGGTGTCAGTTGTTCGCCCGGTAATGACGACCTTTGCACCGCCACGGAGAGCTTCGACGATAGGCCAGGCACCGAAGTAGACGTTCGCACTCACTACCCTCTCGGCCACGGTTGCCAGCTTCTCCCCCGTCTCCATGTTATTGAGGGGAATCCCCTTGGCATTCAGCGACTGCAGGTCATCCAGAATATCATCGCCCAGGACAACGCCAATCGTGAGGTCCCTGATCCCGGCCCTTGAAGCGACTTCAAAGAGAGCGTCCCGACAGGCCTCTGGATTGACCCCCCCGCCATTCGTGATGACGGTTATCCCCTTCTCGGCAACGGTCGGCAGAATTTGTTCCATGAGGGGAATGAAATCCCTCGCGTAACCCAGGCGGGGATCGCGACGCTTCTGTTTCTGCATGATGGACATCGTTACCTCGGCGAGGTAGTCCATCACGAGATAGTCGACAGGACCTTTCGTTACCTGATCATATGGAGCTGTAAGGAGATCACCCCAGAAGCCCTGACCGCTCGCTATTCTGATCCTTTCTTTCATCGATGCCGATCACACGATCCGGATATGAAGTTCCTTTAACTGCTTCTCTTCGACCTCGCTCGGACATTCATCCATGAGGGAGACCGCGCTAGCGGTCTTCGGAAAGGCGATGACGTCGCGGATCGACTTGCTGCCGGTCAGGATCATCGCGATACGGTCGAACCCGAAAGCAATCCCGCCGTGTGGCGGAGCGCCAAATCGTAATGCGTTCAGAAGGAACCCGAATTTCTCGCGGGCCTCTGTTTCGCCGATGCCCAGCATTGTAAAGACACGCTGCTGAAGGCCGGCGTCGTGGATACGAATGCTGCCGCCCGCGATTTCGCTCCCGTTCAGGACGAGGTCGTATGCCCTGGCACGAATGCTCCCCGGATCCGATTCGAGCCGCTCCTGATCGTCGGGATGCGGCGAAGTGAACGGGTGGTGCATCGCGACGAACCGCTTCTCCTCCTCGCTGTATTCAAACATAGGAAATTCTGTGACCCAAAGGAGGCTGAACGTGGACTCGTCCACCAGGTTGAGCCTTCTCGCCATCTCGAGGCGCAGATTTCCCAGAATGCCATAGACCTTTGTCCAGGTGTCAGAGACGATCAACACCAGATCGCCCTGAACCGCTCCCATGCCTGCGGCTATTCGAGCCACAAGTTCCTTCCCGAGGAACTTCTCGACGGCCGTTTCGATTCCGCTTTCAGTCCATCGAAAATAGACCAGCCCGCCGGCGCCAAGGCTTTTCGTGAAATCGACCAGATTGTCCATCTGGTTCCGGGTATACGAGCCCGCGCCCGGCACCACGAAACCGGCTACAACGCCTCCGTTCGCTACCACCTCGGAAAATACTTTGAAGCCGCAATCACGCACAAGATCGGTGACCGGGGTGAACCGAAGTCCGAACCGCGTGTCCGGCTTGTCGCTGCCGTAACTCTCCATTGCCTCTCGGTAGGTAAGGCGCGGGAACGGAACGGGAACGTCAATGCCCTTGAATTCCTTGAAGATCCCGGAAACCAGGCCCTCCACAACTTCACGGATGTCACCCTCGTCCACGAACGACATCTCCACGTCGATCTGCGTGAACTCCGGCTGGCGATCGGCGCGAAGATCCTCGTCACGGAAGCACTTCACAATCTGGACATAACGGTCAAACCCAGATATCATGAGCACTTGCTTGTAGGTTTGGGGTGACTGTGGGAGCGCGTAGAATTTCCCGCGATGAACTCTGCTCGGGACAAGATAGTCGCGGGCTCCCTCGGGAGTGCTCTTCATCAGGACCGGTGTCTCGATCTCCACGAATCCCTTTCCGTCGAAAAACCGATGGACATACTGGTAGAGCCGGTGTCTCACCATGATGTTCCTCTGAAGTCCGGGCCGTCGGAGATCCAGGTACCGGTATTTGAGGCGCAAATCTTCACTCGCATCAACCGAGTCATCGATCGGAAAAGGCGGAGTTTCAGCCTTGTTCAGGACCGTGAGTTCTTCGGCAAGAACGTCAATCTCGCCCGTTGGCAGCTCCGGGTTCAGCGTGCCGTCCGGCCGCCGCTCGACCACTCCGGTAACGGAGATGACGAATTCATTCCGGATTGATTCAGCCACACCGTGCGCAAGGGCGTTTCGCTGAGGGTTCAGCACCACCTGTGTTTTCCCGTATCGGTCTCGAACGTCGATGAAGATGACGCCGCCGAGGTCTCTCCGGACGTCGACCCAACCATTGAGCGTGACCGTCTTGCCAGTGTCGGAGGGCCTGAGTTCCCCACAAGTATGGGACCGCTTTTTGAATGCCAGCACGTTCAACTCCCGTGGAAAAGGGTGGCGCTAACTCCGTCTAAATCATGGTGTTATTTGAACTGAAAATATACCCAAAATTGCGATGAGTATCAACTTATCCTTGAGCATCAGCCCTCAATTGGATATCTTGATCTGTCGGTTTCTTCCCGTAGACACGAGCTCATTTGCCCTCGCGAAGATGAAACAGCCTCTCCTACGCTCCGTCGTCATGACCCTGCTCCTGATTACACGAGTCCCTGCAGAGCCCCAGCAAGGGAAAAATGAGGACCGACAGGACAAGATCGAACAGATCCTGCGCATCCAGGACCTCCGGACGCCTCACGACGGCACGCTGATCCGCTTTCTTTCAGATTCCGATCCTCTGGTCAGAGAACGCGCTGTCCTCGCCTACGGGAGCCTTCAGGACACGTCCGTTCTCGGTCTCCTCACCGGCGCACTGAGCGATCCCAAAGAGGCAGTCCAGCAGGCAGCGGCATTCGCCATCGGACAGACGGGGACACAACTCAGCTCCCACGGAAGGGAGTTGCTGGAAGCAGACCTCCTCTGGAAACGGCTGGGGCAGACCTCTGCGGGGGAACGCCTCATTGAAGAAATCGGGAAATTCGGAACCTCAGAGGCGCTCCTGCAGCTTATGGTCCGGGTAGGAAACGTCTATCCGCTGCAGCATCAGCGGGGGCTGACCCGAGCCATCGCCCGATTCGCAATCCGCAAAGTTGTTTCTGATGATGCCGTGAGATTCCTCCTTCGGTTTCTGCAGCCTCCCGAATCAACGCCTTGGGATGTGGTCTACGCCCTGCAGCGCATGCCGGACAACGCGCTCATCCGTGCCGATATCGAACAGATCGTCCTCCTCCGCCGCAACAGAGATCCACTCGTTCGCGCGAGCCTGGCCACCCTTCTCGGACAAATTCGCGAAGAGAGGACCTGCATGGAACCGCTTCTGAAAATGGCGGAGCTCGATGACGACTGGAGAGTGCGAGTGAACGCGCTCCGCGCATTATCAGGATTCGACATCCGGGGAAAGGATCAGCCGATCGGTTTGCTGCGGCGGGCCTTCTTTGATGGGAATCCGCATATTTGTCAGACAGCTTTGGAAGCAGCCGGATCTTCGAATGCAGAACCGGACGACTCATCGTCGGCTTCGCAGGAGCTGTTCTCGCAGCTCCTCGTGATAGCAGAGAACCGGTCGGGCAACTTTCTCTGGAATCTTCAAGCGGAGGCTTGCCGTGCTCTCGCGAAGCGCCAGGGCTCCCGCGCGTTGCCGGTCTTGCGAGGTGCCCTCGGCTCCCGATCTCTCCTGGATGTCCAGCTGTACCGCGCAGCGGGGTTGACCGGCTCCCCCGATGCCTTTGATTTTCTTGCTTCTGCGGTCGCGTCTCCTGAGCCGGCCGTGGTC
>DAIUKN010000199.1:0-5653 GCA_036848195.1 Bacteroidota bacterium | reverse complement strand
CCGCTTCACTCTCATCGAACGAGGCAGCACGCTTCACCGCATATACCCCTCTTCCCTCCCCGATCCTGCAGAGCGCCAGCGCGGCAACAATCCGGGATGATTCGTGGTCGTCCGACCGGAGCATCTGCATGAGCGGGATAACGGCGGCATCCGCCTTCAGCTCGCCCAGCATATACGCCGCACTCTCACGCAAACCCAGATTATCGGAGGCCAGACCGATCAGGAGATTTTCAATTGCCGCATCGTATTTCTCCTTCGAGAGGCCGGAATCCTTGTCCCCCCCAGCCGCCAGAGCCGTCAGCGCCGCTACGAGAAGCAGCACGCCAAGTACTCGTCCTGTGGTTTTCATACGCCCCTCCTTCTTATGATGGTAGTGAATGATCTCCGTATGCTCTACTTCTGCTTACGGCATGATCAGAAAAAAGGATGAGGCTATGCGACGAAATGAGGCGGGATGCGACGAGCCGGCAGAAAGGTGAGACGGTTGGAGCTATCAGCGATACCACTCCCTCGGCGGTTCATAGGTCCGTTTGAGGGCATTCTTCTCCCGATGCCGCTCCATGGCCAGGGAAATCAGGCGGTCCAGGAGCTCCCGAAACGGTATGCCGGTCGCCTCCCACAACTTGGGGTACATGCTGATGGCGGTGAAGCCGGGGATGGTATTGAGTTCATTCAGGTATATGCGGTTGGTTTTCTTTGTCACGAAAAAATCCGCCCGGGCCATCCCGGAACAATCGATCGCCCGAAAGGCCCGGACCGCCAGACGCCGGACCTCCTCTGCAACCCGTTTTGGCAATCGCGCGGGAATGATGGCCGCCGATTTGCCGTCCACGTACTTGGCTTCGTAGTCGTAAAACTCGTTCGACGGCACGACCTCGCCCGGGATGGAAGCAATGGGATCATCGTTCCCCAGGACGCTGCATTCAATTTCTCGGACATTCTTCACCCCCTGTTCGACGATGATTCTCCGATCGTACCGCACGGCGAGTTCCACCGCGGAACGGAGCTCATTCCGGTTGTGCGCCTTCGTGATCCCGACACTCGAGCCGGTGTTGGCGGGCTTCACGAACAGCGGATACTTCAGGGATTGCTCCACTCTTGCCGTCAGCCGTTTTGCATTCTCGCGCCATTCGCTTCCGAGGAAGTAGACATATTTCGGTAACGGAAACTTCGCTTGCTGCAAGATTTCTTTCTGCGCAATCTTATCCATTCCCAGTGCTGAGGCGAGCACGCCCGCACCGACGTAAGGGATGTTCGCCAGTTCCAGCAGGCCCTGGAGCGTACCGTCCTCACCATATGTTCCGTGCACCAGGGGAATCACCACATCGATTGGCTGGGCGCTGTCGGACATCCCGTTGGCGGAGATCAAAGCCTGACGGTTGGGTTCCGGGACAAGAAATCGCTCAGGCTCCTGGTCCAGGCCCGATCGTTCCTTCAGGAGGCGCAGGGCTTTGCCGGAACTCAGCCATCTCCCTTCATGCGTAATACCGATGGGAATAACCTCATACTTCTCGGGATCAAGCGCCTGCATAACGGACGTCGCAGAGACAAGCGACACTTCGTGTTCTCCCGACCGGCCGCCAAAAATGACCCCTGCCCTGATCTTCTTCGTCATGACTTTTTCCTCCGTTGCTGTCGCGCCCCCCCGGGTGAACGGCGGACGGTCTTCCTGGATTGTCTCCGTCGTGAGGATTTCGAAGGCGCCCCCAGATCATCCGGGATCTCCCGTCCGAAGCTCCTGGGACTGATGCTCCGGAGTTTCCCGAGTTCACCCGCGCTGAGCTGATGCTCGCCCCCCAGCAGACGCGCAATCGCAGTGATTCTGGCCGCGTGCTCGACCTTCTCCATGTTCCAGTAGGCTTCCTCCAATGTAGCCCCGCACGTCACCACGCCGTGGTTCGCCATCAGGATGGCATCCCGCTTATCGATCAATGGCTCCAGCGACCGCGCAACCTCTCCGGTTGAAGGAGTGGCATACTCCGCAAGCGGGACTGTGCCGAGCCCGATGATGATCTCGGGAAGGACAGACCGGTCGAGCGCGATGCGCGCGGCAGCGAAGCCGGTTGCCGCCACAGGATGAGCATGCACAACAGCGCGAACATCCGGACGCCGCCGGTAGATAAAGAGGTGCATCCCGACCTCCGTCGAGGGCCTCACCCCACCCGTCAGCGCTCGCCCGTCCAGCCTGACTTCAACGATATCCGTCGCGGTGACGAATCCTTTGGGAACGCCGGTGCGGGTCGTCAGGATGCGGGTCTCGCTCAGACGCGCACTGACGTTTCCGTCTGTCGCGGCGACGAATCCTTTTGCCGCAAGCCGATGGCAGATATCGACAATGTGAGCAATGAGCTCCTGACGGTTCGAACCTTTTTTGCTCATCGTGGGCCCTTTCCCCACTCTTCCGCAATCTGGACAGCGTTTGTCGCCGCGCCCTTACGGAGGTTGTCAGCAACAATCCAGAGATTGAGGCCATTGGGGAGTGTCTCGTCGCGACGAATTCTTCCGACAAACACCTCGTCCCTCTCCCAGGCCGTCACCGGCATCGGGTATGCTCCGCTTCCCGGATCGTCCTGAAGGATGACGCCCGGCATCGCCCGGAGTGCATTCCGCACCTCGTCGAGCGTAAACGGCAACGAGAGCTCGACGTTGACAGATTCGCTATGTCCGCCGTACACCGGAACGCGTACACAGGTGGCACTCACGGCGATCGATGGATCTCCCATAATCTTCTTGGTTTCATCCACCATCTTATGCTCTTCTTTGGTATAGCCGTCGCCAAAGAAGACATCGACGTGGGGGAGAATATTATAGGCAATACGGTGGGCGAACTTCTTCTCCCGGACCGGCCGATCCGCGAGTTCATCTTCAAGCTGGTCCAGTCCTTTCTTTCCGGCACCGGTTACCGACTGGTACGTAGAGACGACAACCCGTCTGATCTTCCAGCGATCATGGAGCGGCTTGAGAGCTACGACCATCTGGATCGTGGAGCAGTTGGGGTTGGCAATGATTCCCTTATGCGTGAAGATCATCGGACGATTCACTTCCGGAACTACCAGCGGCACGTCCTCATCCATCCGAAACGCGCTGCTGTTGTCAATCACAAGCGTTCCGGCTTTCACGGCGTGCGGGGCGAACTCCTTGCTCACCGTCGCCCCCGCCGAGAAGAGAGCCACCTCAATTCCCTGAAAAGACCGCGGCGTCAGTTCCTCCACGCGGCCCGGCACTCCGGCAAACATCACTTCAGTCCCCGCAGATCGGGCCGACGCCAGAAAGCGGATCGAGCGGACCGGGAACTTCCGTTCTTCCAGCACTTGCGTCATTTTTCTCCCGACTAGACCGGTCGCACCAACCACGGCAACATGATACCCCTTCATCGACCTCCTCTAGAGTTGTTCAATGGATTCCCGTTCGCGAATAACCCTGCAGCTCGTTCCTTCCACAAGCACCTCCGCAGGTCGCAGCCGCGCGTTGTAGTTCGAAGAGAGGACAAAGCCGTACGCTCCCGCGCCCATAAGAGCCAGATAATCATTCCGGTCCGCCCGCGGAAGGGGGCGGTCGAGAGCGAAGAAGTCGCCCGTCTCGCAGACAGGCCCCACCACGTCCACCCGCTCGTGGAGTGCCTTGCGCAGAGTCAGTGGAACAATCTGGTGGTATGCGTGATAAAGGCTTGGCCGGATCAAATCGTTCATGCCGCCGTCCACAATGATGAAGGTCTTCTCGTCTGTCTCCTTCCGATAGAGCACCCGTACCAGCATCGTGCCTGCCTGTGCGACCACCGACCTCCCGGGCTGGATGGAAAGGCGGCAGCCGGTACTCTCCAGAATCGGCAAGACCGCATGGATCATCGCCGCCGGCGCCAGGCAGTCCCGTTCGGGAGATTCCTCCGGCAGCAGCGGATGAGTGATGAAGCCGCGATACTGCACTCCGTACCCTCCGCCGAAATCAAGATCGGGGATAGCGAGACCGGACGTCCGGAGTTCCTGCACGAGGCCGGCAAGCGAGCGTGCCGCTTCCTGGAACGTCTCCGCTTTCAGGATCTGAGAGCCGATATGACTGTGAACGCCGCGCACATCAATGTTGGCAAGACCCGAGGCCCTGCGGAGGACATCACGTGCCTTTTCGCGTGGCACGCCGAATTTGTTCTGCTTCTTGCTTGTCGAAACATATGCATGACCACCGGCGTCAATGTCCAGGTTGACCCGAAGGAGGATGCGTCCCCTTTTCGCCATGCCACCGGCAATGCCGTTAATGACCTCGATCTCTTGTGCCGATTCGACATTGAACGCCTGTATCCTTTTCTCGAGTGCATAGGCAATCTCGTCATCCCTCTTCCCCACGCCGCTGAATGTGATTCTGTCCGGGTGAAATCCGGCTTCCAGTGCCAGGTGGAGTTCTCCCCGCGAACCCACATCGGCCCCGAATCCTTCCTGGGCGATCAGGCGGAGCAGAGCTCTATTGGCATTCGCTTTGACGGCATAACAGGTCAGATGCTCGCGTCCTTCAAATGCAGCCTCAATCTCCCGGCACCGTTCATGGATGGCGGCGCGGGAATACACGTAGAGGGGAGTCCCGAAACGCTCCGCAACATCGCGAAGAGCAACCCCTTCGCACATCAAGACGTCATCGACAAAAGTAAACTGGCTCACGGTGTATCACAGCGATGGTGTGAGAAAATGACCGATCATGGCACGAAATGGCGCAAACAGCGTACCGGTAATGATGCGGAAGGCCTCGTTGAAGAACGGGACCCTCATCAGGGCAATCAGCACGAACACCCCGAAGAAACCGATGCTCCGGAACCGGGCGGCGAGATTCGCTGGAAGCACCGCTGCTAGGAGATGCGACCCGTCGAGCGGCGGCACGGGAATCAGATTGAACACCGCGAGAACGATGTTCAGGAAGATCCCTCCATAGAACATCCTCTTGAGGAAGTCGAAAACCTCTTCTAGGAGCGGCTGGTCCCCGGTGAGTATGGACCGCCCGACTAACACGAGGACAATGACTGCCAGTGTACATCCAAACGAGATCGCCAGATTGGTGATCGGCCCGACTGCCGAGACCAGGATGTCGTCGCGCCGGGGGCTGGAAAAGTTGGCAGGATTTACCGGAACGGGCTTTGCCCAGGCAATAAACACGCTCCCTGCCGCTGCCAGCGACAGGAGCGGGATCAGAATCGAACCGAACAGGTCGATGTGCGGGATCGGATTCAGCGTCAGCCGTCCCTGATCCCTCGCGGTTGGATCACCGAGCTTCAGAGCCATCCAGCCATGGGCAAGCTCATGAAGAACGACCGAAAAAAGGAGAACCGGAAGAATGACGATGTTTTCGATCATGAGGCCTCAGAGCTCAAGCGCGCATCGGTAGGAACCATCGACCCGGCATACCGGAAGTAGCGGGAAAAGTCAGGTGTATAGCCTCTCGCGTGGAACGCTCCGCTCGCTCGGTCCTGAACGTATGTTCCCTTGTACTCCTTCCGGACGACGCGTTCCAGCATTTCGGCAAGGGCATCAATATCGCCTTCATTGTTATAGCATCCGAGGCTTGCGCGCACCATGCCGGGCATATTGGACTTGTTTCCTGCCAAGACCTCCGCCGTCAGTCTCCTGTCGTCCTCCGGTGAGACCCTGAGGAGTTTCTTCACATACGGGTGGGC
>DAIUKN010000198.1:0-5659 GCA_036848195.1 Bacteroidota bacterium | reverse complement strand
TGCGGCCCTCAGGATTTTAAGTCCTGTGCGTCTACCAATTCCGCCACCCCGGCAGGACTGACGCATTTCAGAAAGAAACCGGCCCCTTACTGACCCTGCCCGCACCAGAGCGGGAGGATCTGCATGAGGCGACGACCGGATTCGAACCGGTGCATAAAGGTTTTGCAGACCTCTCCCTTACCACTTGGGTACGTCGCCGATGACCATCCCACATAAAATAAACCCCGCCACCTGGTGGGATTGGGGGCGGCGGGGCCACTTTAAAGAGGAAGTGTATTTCAGAGACTCTCGGCGCGATTGCCGATTGCCCCCTGTCCCGACTTCACGGGACAGAGCGGGAAACGGGATTCGAACCCGCGACATCAACCTTGGCAAGGTTGCGCTCTACCAACTGAGCTATTCCCGCATTGGCAGGGTCAATATAACAATTCGAGAATCCCTTTGCAAGCCCTTCCCGGAACAAACAGTGCAGCCTGCACTGGTACCAATGCGTTACCGAAAATATACGCCGCAAGGGAGTAAAAGTCAAGCCTTGGGTGAAATACTTTCTCCAAAAATAATGTCGGAATACGAGTTTTTTATCACGTCCGCCTCCTCGATCCCGAAGAGCCGACGCAATTCCGTCATGATCTCCTCCGTCCCCTCAACCTCGGCGGGGACTTCGAATTCCACAAACGTTCCGAGTCCGCGCACCGTGTCAAGATGGACACGCGAGCCTCGATACAGGTAGAGGCGTCGCTCCTTGGTTACGACCGCCAGGATACCCAGAGCCCGGGAGAGCAACTGCACGAGGCGAGCCGGATCGGTAACCGGCTCTTTCTGGTAGGTGCTTAGCCGCTCGGAGGTGTTTTCGGACCGTTCATAAAAGATGAGCTCGCAGGGTCCCCCCTTCTGCTCACGGACTTTCAACCTTCCGTTCGCAACGCGGAAATAGGTGTCAACTTGAGGGAGGATATCGCGAAACTGAAGTCCCGCGGCGAGGGCCCTGGCCTCCGCCGCTTCCAGGGATGCAATGCGGGCCTTGAGCTCAAGATTGACCGGCATCAGCGGTTGACATCGGTGATCTTGTACTTGAGAATCCCGACAGGCACGGTAATCTCCACAGTTTCGCCTTTGGTCTTGCCCAGAAGGGCCTTGCCGATGGGGGAAGTCACCGAGATCTTGTTCTCCTCGAAATCGGATTCTTCCGGGGAGACAAGGAGATACTCGCATTTCTCGTTCGTTTTCAGGTCTGTCAATTTGACCCGGCTCAGGATATAGATCTTATCGTTGGGCAGGTCCTTGGCCTCAATGATCTTCGCACGCGACAGTGTCAGCTCCAGCTTGGAGATCTTCAGCTCCAGATGCTGTTGTTCCTCCTTTGCGGCATCGTACTCCGCATTCTCGGAAAGGTCTCCGTGTCCTCGCGCATCGGCAATCTTCATTGCCACGGACTTGCGCCCGTTGGTCTTGAGGTCACGCAATTCGTTTTCAAGCTCAACGAGCCGTTCGCGCGTGAGGTAAACGGTTTCCTGAATTCCATCACCGGACATAGCCCACCCCTGAATGAGTACGGACAAAAATAATAGCCATCATCCGTGCGACGAATGGTGGCTACCAGGAACTGCCTTCACCAATTACGCAAACCAAAAAGACAAAATCAAGCGGAAAATCACCTACTCAGCCCTTTTTACGGAATCAACGAGGATAAGGTGCCCGAGCTTGTCCCTCTTCGTCTTCAGATACCGTTCATTCATGACATTCGGGTCCATTTCAAGGGGAACGCGTTCGACGATCTCGAGACCGTACCCATGGAGCCCCACCACTTTTTTAGGGTTGTTCGTAAGGAGCTTCATCCGTGTAACCCCGAGATCGCGCAGGATCTGGGCGCCGATACCATAATCCCTGAGGTCCGGCCTGAAACCGAGCTTCTCGTTTGCCTCGACGGTGTCGAGACCCTCATCCTGGAGGCGGTACGCCTTCAGCTTGTTCACCAGCCCTATTCCCCGCCCCTCCTGTCTCATATAGAGCACCACTCCGGACCCTGCCTTCTCAACCATGGCGATTGCGGCAAAGAGCTGGTCATGACAATCGCACCGAAGGGATCCGAAGAGATCGCCAGTGAGGCACTCGGAATGGACGCGAACCAGAGTTGGCACATCGGGCCGGATCTCGCCTTTCACCAGCGCGATGTGCTCTTTGCTGTCGGTCTCACTCCGGTAGAGATAGATCTGGAACTCACCGTAGCGGCTCGGGAGTCTGGTGCTGACGACTCTTTGCACCAGCTTTTCCCTCGTCATCCGGTACTCAATCAGATCTCTTACCGTGACGATTCTCATCTGAAACTTCCGGGCGAGGGCCCGAAGCTCGGGCACGCGAGCCATGGATCCGTCTTCGCTCATGATTTCACACAGAACGCCCGCCGGCGTCAGTCCGGCAAGTCGGCAGAGATCGACCACGGCTTCCGTGTGCCCGGCGCGGCGGAGCACACCGCCGTCGAGCGCCCTGAGCGGGAAAATGTGGCCCGGGCGGGCAAGGTCTGCCGATTTCGTCCGCGGGTCGGCCAGCGCCCGCACGGTTGCGGCCCGGTCTGCCGCGGATACGCCTGTTGTTGTCCCATGGAGGTAATCCACCGAGACCGTAAACGGAGTCTCATGGAGCGACGTGTTGCTGTCTACCATCAGATCCAGCCCGAGTTCCGCCGCACGCTCGGTGGTCACAGGGGAACAGATGATACCACGCCCATGCGTCGCCAGGAAATTGATGACCGAAGCGTCGACAAACTGCGCCGCACAGACGAAGTCGCCTTCGTTCTCCCGGTCGTCGTCGTCCACCACAATCACCGTTTTCCCCTGCCTGAACTCCGCCAGGGCCTCATCGATCGTATTGAAGCCCTCCCTGGGCATACCAGCCATAGTCACACCGTTCTCAGCCTTATTCTCACTTTGATTCTTTTGTGTCAGGCTCCGCCTCGCGCACAATCGACGCGATTGCGGATCGATCGAACTTCAGCTTCACGTTGTCCGAGACCTGCACGAGCAGCGTCTTCTCTTCAACCCCGGCAATCGTTCCGTGCAGTCCCCCCGCTGTGATGATCTTATCCCCCTTCCTCACGGCATCCAGCATCTTCTGACGTTCTTTCTGCCGCTTCTGTTGCGGCCGGAGGATCATCAGATAGAAAATACCAATGATGAGCGCGAACATGATCAGGGTGCTCATCAGTCCGCCTTCGGGACTCCCGCCCTGGGGCGCCATAGCGATGACATACAGTGTGGTCAACGTGTCTCCTCCCTTTGAATGAAATGGTGTTTTCGTGCCCCGTCGTTTATGGGAAATGATGGGGGCATTAGTCAATACCATCTGCAACCTCCGTCGAAAGGACCCTGAGCTGAGAGTCCTTCCACGAGAGGAATTGATTGTCAAGTATCGCCTCGCGGGCCGATTGCGTCAGCCAGAGGTAAAACGACAGATTGTGGATCGTCGCCAGCTGCAGAGCGAGGATTTCCCGCGCCTTGAACAGGTGACGCAGGTAAGCGCGCGTGAAGCCTCTGCACGTGTAGCATGAACAGCCCGCATCGACGGGCGAAAAATCTGTCGCATAGGCCGCATTCCGCATATTGATCTTTCCCGTCCGGGTGAAGAACAGCGCGTTGCGGCCGTTACGTGTCGGCAGGACGCAATCAAACATGTCCACACCCCTCGCGATCGACTCGATGATGTTCTCCGGCGTCCCCACCCCCATGAGATATCGCGGTTTCTCTGCCGGAAGGATATCCGTGCAGACGCTTGTCATCGCGTACATCGCGCCAACGGGTTCCCCTACCGAGAGACCCCCGATGGCAAACCCGTCGAAGTCCATTGCTACAAGCGCCTTCGCCGACCGTTCGCGTATGTGCGGGTAAACGCTCCCCTGCACGATGCCAAAAAGGATCTGCGGGAATCCGTAACGGGAATCCGTCGCTGCCTCCCGGGCCCTGCACCGTTCGGCCCAGCGGAGCGTCAGCTCATTGGACCGTGACGCATACACTTCTTCGCACGGGTACGGTGCACACTCATCGAGGACCATCATGATGTCCGAGCCGAGCGAGCGCTGGACATCGACAACGCCTTCCGGCGTAAACCTGTGCATCGAACCGTCGTGGTGCGACTTGAAATTCACCCCGTCGGCGTCGATACCGCGCAGATCCGAGAGACTGAACACCTGATACCCGCCGCTGTCCGTGAGGATTGGACGTTCCCAGCCGATGAACCTGTGCAGCCCGCCTGCCTTCTCGATAATTTCGGTCCCCGGCTTGAGATAGAGGTGATACGTATTCCCGAGGATGATCCGGGCTCCGGCTTCCTCCAGCTCTCGCGGCTCAATCGCCTTGACGGCCCCCTGTGTCCCAACAGGCATGAAAATGGGAGTGGGGATATCCCCCCTCCCAGTCTGCACGGTACCCGCCCGCGCCATCCCGTCGGTATGGACAAGAGAAAACTTCAATGCTTTGAAAAGGTAGGCAAATGCGGAGGTAAAATCAATGCGTGTTACCGCCCGGCCGCATCCCTCGCATCCGCGTGCATTCTGGACAGGACCCAGATTGCCGCAACTACCAGGATACCCCCAACCGTATCCGCCGCAAGATCCAAGGGATCAGCGCTTCGCCCGGGAACGAAGTACTGATGGAATTCATCAAGGATCCCGTAGAGAAACGTCAACAGGAGGCTGAATCCGAGGCAATGTCTCGAAAGCAGGGGGAAACGGCTCTGGTATCGGAGCGCCCGGTAGACAAGGGAGCAAAAGACAAGGAAGATGCCGGCGTGAATCACCTTGTCGAACCGCAGGATCGACAGGTCAGGAATGGACGAAGACGGAATGGAAGAACTGACAAAGATCAGCAGGGCCCAGACAAGGGCAGGCAACTGATATCTGGTAAAATTCCCCCGGATCATCCCCTGCCCGTTCAACGTTCGACCTCCTTCAAGGCGGCAGGGATACCTGCCTGTATGTCGAGTGCGAGCAGACTTCTCTGGCCGAGTTTCGTGGCCGCGATGTCACCTGCCCTTCCATGGAGAAAGACTCCCGCAGCAGCCGCAGCGGCAGGGTCCATTCCCTGAGAACAGAGGCCGGCAACCATCCCTGTCAGCACATCGCCCGAGCCGATGGTCGCCATGCCCGGGTTCCCCGTTGAATTCAGAATGACCTCCCCTGCCGGAGTTGCCGTTGCCGTCGGTGAACCCTTCAGCACGACGATGCTCTTGAGGCGGGCAGCGCACTTCCGTGACACTTCAACCCGCTGCAATTCGATCTCCGCCGGGGACTCTGACGTCAAACGGGCTAATTCGCCGGCATGAGGTGTGAGAATGGTCGGCGCCTTTCTCCTGCGAAGAATGCCGGGATTGGAGGAGAGCGCCGTGAGTGCATCAGCATCGATGACCAGCGGCTTCGGGATCTCGGGAATCAAAGTATGAAGGAGGCGATCGGTCTCTTCATTACGGGAGAGGCCTGGTCCCACGGCGACTGCGTCGGCCCATAGGATTTTCTCCCGAATGAGGCCAATTGCGTCCATGCTCAGAGTTCCGTCGGGTGTCTCGGGAAGTGGCGCAAGGATGACCTCGGTCAGCTTCCGAGCGAGGATTGTCTGAAGGGAAATCGGGACGCCGAGGATCACCGCGCCGGCGCCGGAAAGCAATGCCGATT
>DAIUKN010000197.1:0-5659 GCA_036848195.1 Bacteroidota bacterium | reverse complement strand
CGGGGACGAAGATCGTGACATCAACTTCTTTGCCGGCGCAGAAAAGACCCTCGGTCCATTCCTGTCGGCCATCCTGGAGTACAACCTTGCCCTGAATGACAGCGACGGCAAGGCGATCGGGAAGGGGAGAGGGTATCTGAACGCTGCGCTGAAGTGTTCACTCGGAGGTGGGCTTACCGTCGGACTCAAACTTAAAGACTTCTTCAACAACGCACGTGGCGAAAGTATGATCCGCCGTACCGCCAGACTTGAATTCGCCACCAGGTTCTAGAGTGTCGCTATTTGTAAACGTCCCTCTCGCGGTTGTCCAAAAATCTGCACATCCCAGGGTTTTCAGCAAGCCATCCCCTTCCGGGGATGCCGAATAGTGGCTATTTCGGGCAGATTTCCAGCCCGGGAAGGCTGTGGGAGAGGGAAAACCGCTGGCATTGATGTTGTTCCCTCTATTAGAGAGAAAGCGGGTCCATTCAGTGTGGAAGCAAGGTGAGGAGAACACTATGAACAATCCTGTAGCGCGAGTTCTATTGGCGATTGCTATCCCCTCGTTCTTCCTGATCGGCTGCTACACCCAGTTTGCCGTGCAGGACGAGCCGAGGGATGATTACTCTTCCCGTGACCAGGATCGCTCCGCATACACGGACACGACGGATACGGGTGAGGGCGATGACTACGACGGGGCGAGACGGAGATTCTATTATGAGTACTATCCATCCGTTGCCATCGGTTTCGGCTTTGGGTCCTGGTATCTGGACCCATGGTACTATGATCCCTGGTATTATGGCGCATGGCCCGGTCCTTACTACTACGGTGGCTGGTACAGACCATGGTACCATTCCGCGTATTGGTATACCCCCGTCTGGGGTGGAGGGCACTATCTTCCCCATTCCGGCTATCGTGGCACAACACGCACCTTTGGCAACTCACGCATGATCGGAACAGGACGTGGAGGTGTCGGTACTGGACGTGTCGGCAGTGGCTACGGCACCGATATCTACCGCTCCCGCGGCGCTCGCTCGGGCGGCGGCGGGAGTGGAACAGGGTACCGAACACAGGGGAAGCCGTCGACAGGGCAGCCTTCGTCGTCACCGAGGACTTCCACCGGGCGGCGCGGAAGGGATGGCGAGCGGATGACGTCGCCTCCCGCACGGCAGAAGCCAGAGTACATTCCACCTGGCCGTTCTTCGAGTGGACGGGACCGGGAGCGTTCGAGGGGGAACGAGTATCGTGCTCCGCAACCCGCACCTCGCCACGAAAGTTCCGGAAGGGCACCATCGTATTCACCGCCCTCTTCGGGACAGAGTGCTCCGTCTTCGAGTGGTGGAGGAAGTCGTACTGGGGGTGGAGGCGGGGGTGGATCGCGCGGTGGGAACCGCCGATGAGTGTTGACGATCGAGCTGATTCTCATACTACCTTGATAAGGAGCCATTTTTCGCGATGAACAAACTCTGGTTTTTCATAGGGATGGTTTGCGCTCTGGCGGCAGTCCCGGCGTCAGCTCAATTCCCTGAGGATGCCTTGAGGCTCGGGCTGGCGGGATTTGGTGTCGGGGCACGCTCGCTGGGCATGGGCAATGCCTACACCGGGGTCGCCAGTGACTATAGCGCCATCTACTGGAATCCTGCCGGACTAGCACAGGCGCAGCACGCGGAATTCTCGGTCGGGCTGTCCTACAACAATCTTACGGACAAGAGCACATTCTTTGGAAGCCAGCTCTCTTCGTCGAACAGCGCAACGAACCTGAACGCGCTCGGTGTTGTGTATCCCGTGCCGGTCCGCCGCGGCAGCTTGGTGCTCGCCATGGGCTATCAGCGGCAGTCCGTCTTCTCGGCCGGGTTACAGTTCAGCGGATTCAACCCCAACAGCAGTTACATCCAGACCTCCGCTCCTGATGGTCAGCAGTATCCTTCGGATCTGGGCAACAATTTCGCCTATCAACTCTTTCTGGCGAACATCGACACCCTCACCGGGCGCTTCATCAGTCCGATCAAGAACAGGGTGACACAGATTGGCGACGTCCTGGAGGGAGGGGGCCTCAATAACTGGTCCGTCGCCGGCGCGATGGAAATCGGCAAGGACCTTTCGGCCGGTGTCACCCTGACTTATGTTTCCGGGAGATACCGGTACGACCGTTCCTACACAGAGTCGGACCCGAACAAGTACTACGACACCTTCCCGTTTGACTTCACGAGGTTCGATCTGAAGGAATATATCGAGAGCGACATCTCGGGCGTCGACGCCAAGTTTGGCCTGATGTATCGGGTCCCCGAGAGGTTCAGGGTCGGCCTCAATGTGAAGACTCCGACTGCGTTTACGATCCATGAGACCTTCGGCACCTCGGCCAGCTCCTATTTTGACAATGGTGACGTGCAACCATCGGCAAGCCCATATCGGACAGATGGTGCGACGGACTACGACGTCCATACTCCGTGGGTGTTTAGTGGCGGCGCATCGGTCATCCTCAGCGATCTGGTGCTTTCGGGCGATCTTGAATTCACCGACTGGACATCGCTCGAGTTTACAAATCCGAACAGCGATCTGATGGATCAGAATCGAATCATCAAATCGACCTTCCGGGAAACATGGAATTACCGGGTCGGTGCCGAATACGATATTCTCGGGAGCGGGTTCCGCATCCGTGGCGGATACGGTGTGAACGCCTCTCCGTACAAGAATGATCCGAAAGAATTTGATTGGAAGTTTGTGACGGGAGGGATTGGAGTCCTGCTCGGACCCAACGCCATGCTGGATGTCGGCTACATGTACGGCTGGTGGAAGACCTACCGCGTGAACTACGACAACTCTTCACGTGTCGATGAGTCCAACACCGCCAATACACTGCTGGCAACGCTCAGCGTCAGGTTCTGAACGCTGTTCCTTGCAGAAGTAACGTGCAATCGATATATTGAAGTCCATCACTCGATGGACTTCTTTTTTTATGCTGAGCACGAAGGCGAAAGTACTCGTCGGTTCCCTGGCCGTGCTTATCGTGCTGGCACTCGCGGCTGCCCTCTTCGTCCGCTACGAAATCCGCAAATCCTTCCCGGTGACATCCGGTTCGGCCGTGCTTGAGGGTCTTCTGCAGCCGGTAGCCGTGGCCAGAGATGAATACGGAGTCCCTGACATCAGCGCGGGCAGCGAACACGATCTTCTTGCGGCAATGGGCTATGTCCACGCCCAGGATCGCCTCTGGCAAATGGATATGCAGCGGCGCGCGGCGTCGGGAAGACTCTCAGAGCTGTTCGGCTCGGTGACGGTCCCGTTCGATCGGATGTTCCGGATTGTCGGGCTCGCCAGGATCGCGCGGAACATTGAGGATCACCTCCCTCCGGAGAGCAGGGAGCGCCTGGCATGGTACGCAGAGGGGGTCAACGCCTTTCTTACCACGCACCGCGGGTCATATCCGGCAGAGTTCGATATTCTGCGCTATGAACCGGAGCCATGGAGTTCTCTCGATTGCATCCTGGTCGGCCGGATGATGGCGTGGGAGATGAACCTTTCGTGGTGGACCGATCTCACGATGGGAGCCATTGCCGAGCGGGTCGGGCTGGAGAGGGCGATGGACATCTTTCCCTCGTACCCGAAGGAGGTCCAGCCTATCGTGCGGACGGGGAAGCAACCACCTCTGGCATCGCTCGGGCTTGACATGGTGCGGACGGCCGAGGCTTACCGCGCCTTTGCGGGCGTTCCTGCCGTTGCCACGGGAAGCAACGCATGGGTCGTCGGACCATCGAAGTCCGCAACGGGAGGCGCACTCCTTGCCAACGACACCCACCTCCATCTCTCGATCCCCTCTCCCTGGTATGAAGTCCAGATGCGCTGTCCGGCGTACAATGCGCGTGGCATGTCCGTTCCCGGTGCCCCCGGTGTGGTTGCCGGCCGGAACGACTCGATTGCCTGGGGGATCACCAATGCAATGGCGGACGATGCGGATTTCTATGTCGAGCGGATCGATTCCGCTGATGGAACCCAGTACTGGTACGACGGGCAATGGCTGCCGCTGAGCATCCGTACCGAAGAGATCGGAGTCCGGGGCGATAGCGCGGTCCCCGTCGTGATCCGTGAAACGCAGCATGGGCCGGTGGTCACGGACATCCGGACATCGCTCCAGAGGAGCCAGCCACCGTACGTTGCCAGTATGCGGTGGACCGGAAGGGAAATGGACGACCAGATCGGCACGTTCGGTCGGATCAACCGTGCGCGGAACTGGAGAGAATTTACAGAAGCGCTCCGGCATTTTGCGGTGCCGGGCCAGAACTTCGTGTACGGCGATGTCCGGGGAAATATCGGTTACTGGTGCGGCGTCCTCCTTCCGATCCGTGGCAGGCAGAATTCCCTCCTTCCGTTGCCCGGTTGGGACCGGAGCGCGGCGTGGAAAGGATTTGTCCCGTTCGAGCACCTCCCCCATCTGTACAACCCCCCGGAGGGATACATTGCGACAGCGAACAACAAGATTGCGGGCGACGATTACCCGTATCACATTTCAGATCTCTGGGAGCCGCCGTCACGGATTGTGCGCCTTCGTGAAGTGCTCGGAAAAAAGGGGGAGCTGTTTACGGTGGAGGATTTCGAGCGGCTGCAGAACGACACCTACTCCCACCTGGCGCGAGAGGTGGTTCCGTTCATTTTTGCGGCTTTCACCGACAGCGCTTCCGTCCAGCCAGGTGACGAACGTCTTCTCGAGTATTTCAGGAATTGGAACTTCTATTTTACGCGGGAGGATATTGCCACCTCCATTTTTCAGATGTTTTTCGTCCGTCTTCTGGAAAACACCTGCAAGGACGAAATGGGCGACGATCTGTATCATGATTTCGTCCTGCTCGTTAATGTTCCGATACGCGTCATGACACGACTTCTGCGGGAGGGTAACTCCCCCTGGTTCGATGATGTCGGCACAACGAGTGTCGAGACCCGCGATGAAATTGTTCGCCGGAGCCTGCGGCAGGCCGGAGGCGCACTGCGGGAGCGCTTCGGGCCCGAAATGAAAGCCTGGCGTTGGGGCGATATGCATACGGTAACGCTCAAGCATCCCTTTGGACTTCAGCAACCCCTGGACAGGATCTTCAATGTCGGTCCGTTCCCCGCGAGCGGCGGATCATCGTCGCTCGTAAGTTGCGAGTACAGCTTCAATACGCCGTTCGCGGTCACCATTGGACCAGCCTTCAGGCAGATATTCGACATGGCGAACCCCCGCGAGGTTCGCGCCGTGCTCGCGTCGGGACAGTCCGGACAGATCTTTCAACGGCATTATGACGATCAGACTCACCTCTGGTTGAACGGAGGATACCGGGTTGCGCGTCGCGATGATGCTGGCGGGGGCCGGGAAGTCCTGCGCCTGGAGCCGAAGCGATGACCGTGCAATTTTCTCCCCGCTTGAAATCCGTCCTTGCCCGTGCAGAACGGGTCGTAGCATTCACGGGGGCCGGGATATCGGCGGAAAGCGGCGTACCAACCTTCCGCGGCGCCGACGGCATCTGGAAAAAAATGAGGCCGGAGGAACTGGCAAGCATGGATGGGTTCATGAAGAACCCGGCGCTCGTGTGGGAGTGGTATGCCCATCGGAGAGAGATCATCGGCAACGTGAAGCCGAATGCGGGTCATGCGGCGCTGGCGCGGATGGAAAAGGTGTTTCCCCACGTTGCCGTCATTACCCAGAACATCG
>DAIUKN010000196.1:0-5667 GCA_036848195.1 Bacteroidota bacterium | reverse complement strand
GGTGAATTCGACTTTAGGACGTTTCAGTACACCAGTAGCTCATCCTTGAAAGCGGGTCTCCAAATTGGCCCGACAGCCGAGGTGATATTTAACAAGAAATGGGGTATCGGGACGGATGTCAACATCAATACGCAGGCCGGTACGCCGATTGAATGGGCGGTCTTTGGCAAACTCTACTTCAACATTTCCGGATCCCAGATCCGACCGTATGGCGATGCCGGGTTCAGCCTGTTCTTCTCGCCGGGCGGTCCCTATTTCTGCATCAGGGCAGGCGGGGGAGCCTTGTTCCCCATCGCAAAGAACCTTTTTGTCGCGGCGGACCTTCAAATCGGACCCGTCTTTACAACAGGCTCAACGTCGTTTTACATAGCCGCGACTTCAGGTATCCGTTACGAAATCAACTAGGCGGCGATTCCACTACAAAACAACAAGGTGCTTCCATGAAAACGCTTCTCGTCGCAGCTCTGGCGCTCCTGATAGCACTCCCCGTCTACACTCAATCGCGGTTTGCGCTCGGACCAAGGGCGGCCTTGGTCTTGTCCAGTGCTTCATACGATCCCGATCTTCCTTCCCAATACTCAAAATCCTCCCGGACCGCTTTCGCATTCGGCCTTCAGGTCGAGACCGCCATTGCCGGCCCCATGTATGCCCAGGTGGAGGTCAAATACTTGCAGGGAGGAACCATCGTCGACATCAGCGGGTTGGTGAATCCACAGACAGGCCAGCCCTTCAGCGCAAAAATTACCGCCAAGAATGCCTACTTTGAATTGCCCGTTCTCCTGAAGGCGAAGTTCCTCACGGGTTCGGTGCGGCCGTTTGTTCTCGCCGGCCCATCGGTTGGTTTCCTCCTCGCGGCGAAGACCCTGATTGAGGCGGCCGGACTGGGGTCAAGTGAAGAGGATGCCAAGGACGGGACGAGCTCGACCAATTTCAGCATCGTGTTCGGCGGGGGAGCCGAGTTCATGGCCGCCCAGAAGATCGGGATCACTGCGGAGGCGCGCTATCTCCTCGGACTCAGCGATGTCGCTAAAGAGGTGGCTGGTGAAACCACCCATACGAAGATCAAAGGACGGGGCTTCCTTTTCGCGGTTGGCGCGCTCTTTTATCTTTGACATTTCACGAAACATTGTGTATGGCTGTGAACCGTGTTTCTTGAGTCGTGTCCCACAGGTAGCCTGACTTCGTTTATTTTCAGGTAGTTAGGCGCGTGTTGCTGAGTATTTGCTTCTGACGTCGAAGCCTACCTACCCCAGGGACACGCTCTTGACTATTGCATAGCCATTTAGTATTTTGTACCTAATATGATCTCGAATCCCCATAATTCACACACCCAATAATAAATGCGGAGCTACAAGATGAAGAACCTTTTGATAGGGTCGGTTGTGCTTCTGATGGTCGTTGCGTTGGCGGCACCTTCGCCGGCGGCTTCGAAGATGTCGCTGAGCGTTGGCCCTGATCTCCTCCTGCCGATGGGCTCCTTTGGTGATGCTGTAAAGCTCGGGTTTGGTGGCAGCGTCCGTTTTCAGTACAACATCACTCCGATGGCGGCTGTCGGTGGCGAGACCGGATATTTCGTGTGGGGTGGGAAGGATGTTGATGGGTTTTCCGGTCCTAGCTTCAAAGGCCTTCCCCTTAGGGCATTCGGCAAGTACTACTTTATGCCTGAAGGCGGCACGCGCTTTTATGGCATGGCGGAGTTGGGCATCTTCTTTGGTTCTTCTGGTGAAGTGAGCTACACAATTCCCGGATACGGCACGATTTCCGGCGGAGGCGGCTCGACAACTGGCTTCAACTTCTGCCCGGTCGTGGGTGTTGAGATTCCGGTTTCCGGCGGGAAGAATGCTGTCGACATTTCCGTCCGCTATGACGGCATTTCGGCTACCGGCGGCACGAACGGCAGTATCGGGTTCCGCGTTGGCTACAATTTCCCTCTCGGTGGATAGAATAGGGTGTAGTGAATTTTCAGAGGAAGCCTTCGGGCTTCCTTTTTTTTTGTGAAAGGAGTCAATGCGTGTTTATCTCCTCCTGCGCTGCGATTGTCTTGACCATGCTCCTTCATGGCTCCGCCCTGGCTTTCCCAATCCCGGAAGAGAAGGGGGACTCTTCTGTGGTTCTCCGGTTCGGCGGGGATTGCCTCTTGGTCGGCCATTTCGAGAAGGCGGTACGTGACAGCGTTGATCTTCCATTTGCGGGCTTCGATCTTCTCCGTGATGCCGATATTGCCATGGTCAACCTCGAATCGCCGATTACCACTCGAGGGGCCAAGGTCGAGAAGCCATTCAATTTTCGGATGCATCCGAAGTACATCGCCTCGCTCTGCGATGCCGGAATTGACATCGTGAATATTGCCAATAATCACATTTTTGATTATGGTAACGAAGGACTTTTTGATACAATTTCGTATCTTGACTCGGCTCTCGTTCTCCATGTGGGAGCCGGCAGAAACAGGGAAGAGGCGCGGCGTCCCGCAATTGTAAGAGTCAAAGGCCGCAAGATCGGTTTCGTCGGCTATTATGGCGGGGGCGAGGCCCCTGTTGCCGGAGAGAATGCCCCTGGCGTGGCGGTCCGCAACATGCAGGTGATACTTGAGGATCTTCGCCTCTTGCGCCAGAGAGATTCAGTAGATTTTGTCGTTGTTACCCTCCATTGGGGCACAGAGAAAGCGGAGTTTCCCGACGACGGACAGAGGCTGTTTGCAGAGGAGATTATCGACGGGGGTGCCGATGCCGTTATTGGGCATCATCCGCACGTGCTCCAGGGTATCGAGCGGTACAAATCCGGCGTCATCGTTTATTCGCTCGGCAATTTTGTCTTCGGAGGACTGGGAAGAGACACGTACGACACCGGTCTTTTCGAAATCAGAATCGCAAAAGAAGAGACGACATATGCTTTTCTTCCGGTCGGCATCCGGGCCTGGAATGCGAGGGCACTGCATGGACCGGAAGCTGCGCGCGTTCTTGATATCATCCGCATCCGTTCTTCATCCTTTCCAAAATCAATATTCACGAACTAAGGAGATTCCATGAAATCACGTGGATGTCTGATTGCCGGAGTCATTCTCGGCGTCATTGCAGTCCTCGCCATCGGCCTCTTTCTCTGGGGCATGGGTATCTACAACGGCCTTGTGAAATCGGATGAGGGAGTGCGGAGTGCCTGGAGCCAGGTCGAAAGCCAGTATCAGCGCCGCGCCGATCTGATCCCGAACCTCGTCAACACGGTCAAGGGCTACGCAGCGCAGGAGAAAGAGGTGCTCCTGGGCGTGACGGAAGCCAGAGCCAAGGTGAGCCAGATGACGGTCACGAAGGAGGTTCTCGAAGACCCGCAGGCTTTTGCAAAGTTCCAGCAGGCACAGGACCAATTCTCGTCTGCCATTTCGCGACTTCTCGTCGTTAGCGAGAACTACCCCCAGCTGAAGTCGAACGAGAATTTCCTGGCGCTCCAGACCCAGCTCGAAGGAACGGAGAACAGAATCGCCGTCGAACGGCAACGGTACAACACGACGGTCCAGGGATATAATACCCAGCTCCGGACGTTCCCGGCCTCTTTCGTTGCGGGCCTGACCGGCTTCAAGGAGAAGGCATACTTCAAGGCGAAGGAAGGATCAGACACTCCACCGGAAGTCAAGTTCTGATGAACCCCAGGCGCGCTTTCGCCTCCCTCGTTGCGTTGATTCTCCTGGGCCGGATCGGTTCGGCCCAGGAGTTTTCGCCCCCTCGCGTCTCGCAGTATGCCACAGATCTGACTGCTACCCTGACGCCGGGCGAAACCGCAGCCCTGAATGCAAAACTGGAACAGTTCGACCGAGAATCGTCGACGCAGATCGTTGTCCTGATGGTGAGTACGATCGGCGATCTCCCGATCGAAGATGCCACACTGAAAGTTGCCGAGCTGAACAAAGTGGGGAAGAAAGGAAAAGACAACGGAGTTCTCCTGTTCATCGCAAAAGATGATCGAAAGCTCCGCATCGAGGTGGGCTACGGGCTCGAAGGAGCTCTGCCGGATATTCTCTCCGGGCAGATCATCCGCAAAGAGATCGGACCCAGATTCCGGGAAGGGGACTACTACGGCGGTATCGTCGCCGGCGTGCAGTCGATCATCCTGGCGACGAAGAATGAATACCGGGCAGATCCCAGGGAGCGTCGGACCGGTGGCAATATCATCCCGTTTCTTGTCGTGCTCTTTGTCATATTCCTGATTCTGAGCAGCATCTTCCGGCGGCGTGGCCCTCCCGGGGGTACGGGAATCGGGAGGCGCTCAGGCCTTGGATCCGTCTTCTTTCCGCCGGTCGGTGGCGGCTGGGGTGGCAGCAGGGGAGGGTTTGGCGGAGGTGGGGGATTCGGCGGAGGCGGCTTTGGTGGGGGCGGGTTTAGCGGCGGAGGGGGATCCTTCGGCGGCGGCGGTGCAAGCGGAAGCTGGTAGGTCGGTTCACTCATTCAGCGGTACATGTCACGCATACCCGGTTCGGCGGTCGTCCATACATTGAATGATGCGCTCTCCCTGCTGGAACCGGGAGAGTGCCTGGTGTTTGTCGTTCCTCCGGTTGGACTTGCAGACCGTCTTGCCGAACTGACCCTCCGCGCGACGGCTCGCGCCGATGTTCGTTCCCTTCTCGTCTCTTTTCAAGAGCACCCCGCTCCGGACTTAACGTCGCGCGCATCGGTTCTGCTCCCCCTTGGCACAGCGATCACCAATGCCGGTGCCCTCGCACTCTTCAGGAAAAAGCTTGACCGGGTCTCCCGGAACACGTTCCTCGTCTTTGACCACCTCGATCCTTCAACTGCCTGGAATGACTCCCCGGCACGTGCCGCAGACTTCTTCGAGAAGGCTTCCGCTCTCTCGGCCCGGAAAGGAGTCCGCTCCGTCTGGCTCTGCCGCCAGGACAGGTTTACCGACGAACAATGGGCTGCGATCAAAGACAGGAGCGACTTCTTTGTCACGGTCTTTTCTGTCGGACTTGCCTCATTCGGGCAGATCGTGACGGCCAAAGGGATCTATTCGAGAGATTTCTTCTTCCCGCGGCGCCTCAACGTTACTGATACAGTGCTTGAATTCGAACGTCCGGTGGTCCCATCCCTCGGGCAGCAGGAGGAAACCTCCGGGTCCGCGTTGCCCTCAAGCCAGGCACTTGTGGATATCCTGGATATTCCCTACCGCCGCATGTTCGAGTCGTCTCCCGACGGCGTCATTCTCTTCGATCTGAAAGGGAAGTACCGGGAAGCCAATCGCCGTGCAGGCGAAATGCTGGGGTACCCGCCCGACGAACTGGCCCTTCAACCCCTTGTCACACTTGTTGCCGCCGGAGCGCGATGGAAAGTCCTCCGGGCGCTGGTAACGCTCCGCAGAAAAGGGAAAGAGACTCTCGACACGGAGCTCGTCCGCAAGAGCGGGAGAAGAGTCAACGTCTCTGCCGCCGCTTCACTCGTGGACCGGGGACGATATGTGGTCGTCTTGAGGGAGACCGGGGAAAAAGTGAAAGTTGCGGGGGAACTTGCCGAGAGGGTCGCATACTACGAGAATCTCTTTGCGAGCTCTCCCTATCCTCAGGCCATCGTTGCCAGTCGCAAACTGGCGCTCTGCAACAAAGCCTTTCGCGATGCACTCGGACTTGCGGAGAATACCTCAGGAGAAGGCAAAGCCCTCACCGAGGTCCTTGGCAAACAGAACGCG